>JAITWF010000048.1 GCA_031285415.1 Deferribacteraceae bacterium | reverse complement strand
TTCATTGAACGCTGCACTATCTTGGGCGTGATTTAGATCGCCGTTCAGATACGCAATGATAGCCTCCGCAATTAACGCCGATTGGGTGCGCCCCGACGATTGCGCAAGCTGTTCTAATCGTATCAGATAATTTTCATCAATCTGGCTTGTGACTGTTACGAGCATATCTCCACCCTTACGCCAGCTACGCCAGCTACGCCAGCTACGCCAGCTTACAATAGCGTTTCGCAGATGTCAAATATATAATGGTGTCCATAAAATTATCGCAAATGTGGTGTAGGGGTGGGGTTAGCCCACCCTTTAATCATAGAGCAATAATGGGCGAGCCGACCTCGCCCCTACGTTTTACGGAAATCAAAGATGTAGTCGCCATAAATTGATTTGTATATTGTATTTAAACGTGGCATACTATGGGATGAGGATATCTAGATGAATCTAATAGTTGCAGTTATCGATATGGGCAGTAACTCCTTCCGCCTACAGGTATCAGAGGTGAAGGAGGGGGTATACAACGTTATCGAGGATTATAAAGAGACCGTACGTATCGGCGATGGCGTCTATAATATAGGCAAATTCTCCCCCGAGGCGATCGAGACGATCATAAACGTTTTAAAGCGGATGAAAATCATAATGGAGAAGATGAAGGTGTCGAAGTGGCGCATTGTCGGCACCGCACCATTTAGAGACGCTGAAAATGCAGATGAAGCTATCTCCGCCGTTAAAGCCGCACTTGATTTTGACATAGATGTAATCTCCGGCACAGAGGAGGCTCGCCTCACATACCTTGCCGCTACAGGCTCCTTCGACCTCAAAGGGCTATCCACGCTATTCGTCGATGTCGGCGGCGGTAGCACAGAGCTATCGTTCGTCACAGATGGCAACCTCGACGCAACCTACTCCACCCCACTAGGCTGCTCTCGTATTACACAGCAGTACTTTGGCAAGCATAGGGCGAAACCTGACGAGGTGAGTAAGTTAGAAAAATATATCAAGAGGGCATTAAAATCTGCCATAGCAAATCCTCATCTCGATAAGATCGTCTTTACTGGCGGCACGGTAAATAACCTCGCACAGGTCTTCACTCGCCGCTCGTCGCTATCCGATTCGGTGGTGAAGTATGTCGACACCGCCTTCTTTACCCACCTAGTGAATGAGCTTGCAGGGAAGAGCTACGAGGAGCGTGGCAAGATGCCAGGGATAGAGGCAGCTCGTGCCGACATATCGCTTGCCGCCGCACTGATAGTGCAAAACCTTCTGAATAAATATAAGATGGACGGCTTCTACACCTTCTCTGGTGGGCTGCGCAATGGGATAACCATCGATCTACTCAATAGTATGGGGATCCAGATGGTCTTTCAGCATATCGACAATCAGAATCTGCGCTATGCAAAGCTAAAGGAGACTGGCAGGAAGTATAACTATGAGGAGGTTCACGCCCTCCACGTGACAGCCCTATCTGAGAGGATCTTTTTGCAGGCACATAAGGCGTTGCACCTCAAAGAGAGCGATTGGCCACTGCTAGAGGCGGCGGCGATCCTGCACGATGTGGGGCAGCATATCGGATATGCGAAACATCATAAACACTCATACTACCTTATAAACAACACCGAGCTTGTAGGCTATACCGACAGAGAGCGAGAGGTGATCGCAAATATCGCTCGCTACCACAGGCGTGGGCTTCCGAAGGTGAAGCAGACGAACTTTGGCGCACTATCGGATGATGAGAGAGACAAAGTGTGCAAGCTATCGGCAATATTGCGTGTAGCCGATGGGCTTGATAGGTCTCACTCGCAGCTGGTGCAAGATATAGAGGTGATAATCAGAAAGGATGGGATCTATATAGAGGTCGTGGCAGATTCGCAGATCGATGTTACGATGGAGCTTGCAGGGCTTGAGAAGAAGAAGGATCTCCTAGAGGAGGTCTTTAATAAAAAGATAATCTGCGGAACACGCCTATGAAAACCGAACGTATCGGCATTATAAATGTGGGTGCCAGCGCCTTTCGCATGTATATCGGCGAATACAGTGGCGATAGCGAACGCTCCCTCGATTATCTCGTGAAGCCTCTTCGGATCGGTACCGATACCTTTACACAAGGCTATATCGGGCTTGAAAATGTAAAGAAAGCCACCGAAATATTGAAGATCTTCAAATTAAAGCTCGAAGAGTATGGAATTCACAAGTATAAAGCGCTATGCACCAGCGGCGTACGAGAGGCGACCAATCAAGATTTCTTTCTAGACTACACCCACCTCCACTCGGGGATTAAGCTCGAGGTGCTTGATCCATCGGAGGAGGTATATATAAAGTACGTCGGGGTGCGCAATAGCGTGCCAGGATTCAGCACATTAGAGCAGAATGGGCTAGTATTCGCAAATGTATCAAGCGGCAACGTTACCCTAAATATAACGCTTAAAAACAAGCTACTCTACGCTGGCACCCTGCCGTACGGCAGTCTACGTATGCGACAGATGTTTCGCTCTATATCGCACATAAAAAGGCACAAGGCGATCGAGGAGTATGTGCGCAAGATGATCGTATCGGTCGTAGCTACATTAGATCCAGAGATAAAGTGCAGCCACCTACTTGGGGCTGGAAGCTCGATCAACTTAATGCTTCGCCTATTCAAGCCCTCTGGCAATATAATCACACGTGAGCAGCTCGAGGAGATCTACGCTCGAGTGCGCATGATGTCGCTTGTGGAGCTAACCGAGGAGCTAGGACTGCGCAAAGATGAGGCCTCCGTCCTTCTACCAACGATCATCACATATTTACAGCTGATGGATATCGTCAAGAACGACTACTTTTCATTCAGCCGCCTCACCTTTCCACACACGATGAGCCTCTACTACTCTGGTAGAATTAAAGATACGCACCTCTCCTCACGGATAAAGAATACACTGATCTCTATCGCAGAGAAGTATCGAGCCGATACAAAACACGCCAGATGGGTGAACTACTTTGCTCGCAAATTCTTCGATGAGTTTAGCGATCTGCACTCACTCGGGAGAGATTCACGAGTGATCCTTGAGGCGTCTGTGATCCTTCATGATGTAGGGAAGTATGTCTCCGACGATGCACTGGCGACGAACTCGTACCACATCATTAAATCGCTAAAGATACCAGGACTTGACTCTAAAATGCTACTGATGGCGGCGGCGGTCGTCTATGAGGGGAATAAAACCTTTCACGAGAAGGAGCCCCAAGAGTACGCCTCTATGACATCGGCAGAACGCCTCACTATCAGGAAGCTTGCAGGGATTATGCTGATATCAAAGGCTTTAGATATGGGGAACAACAGGCATATAACCGATATCGATATACAGATGAGCGATCAGATTATCGTATATGCTCGTGCAGAGCGAGAGCCGTACCTCGAGATGTACACATTTGATCATCAGAAGCTACTATTTACTGAAACTTTTGGCACAGCTATCGAGCTACGTGCGAGGATAAGTTATGATTAAAAACCGCATGAACAACAGAGAGCTTAGCTGGTTAAGCTTTAATGAACGAGTGCTTATGGAGGCAGCAGACCCCTCTAATCCGCTATTAGAGCGCGTGAAGTTTGCCGCCATATATTCGTCTAATCTAGATGAATTCTTTATGGTGCGAGTCTCTGGCGTATACGAGCAACTTAGCGCAGGGGATGAGCGTCCAGATCAGTCAGGGCTTACCCCACGAGCGTTGATCAACGATATTGCCTCTCGCTCTCGTAGGCTAAACGATCTACAGCAGGATATCTTTAGACAGCTAAAGGTTGAGCTAGAGAGGGAGCAGATCTACTTCCCCGATCTATCTGACAGGCACTTCGACGATATTCTAGAGTCGATCTTTCTCGATGAGATAATGCCTGTGATCTCGCCTGTAACGGTTGATCCATCGCACCCATTCCCATTCATCTACTCTCGCAGAATGTGCATAATCGTCGAGCTGACACGCAATAATAAACCGTATACAAGCCTTATCATGATCCCCGAGACGCTTCGCCGAGCGTACAAGGTGCGCAAGGGGAAGAAGGTCTATATATTCACGGTAGAGGAGATCATAAAGAAACATCTCCATATGCTCTTGAAGGGGTACGATATAAACCGTGTCGGTCTCTTTAGGGTGACTAGAGACGCAGATCTAGAGCTAACCACAGCCTCATCCGAGGATCTCCTTCGCTCTATGCAAAGATCGCTTTCACAGCGAAAGAAGGGGGATGTAAACCGTGTAGAGGTGAGTGGCGATATCGCCGAAAGCTCGCTAGAGTTTCTACAACGGATGGTTGGGTTCACCCGTACTCAGGTGGATTTTGTGAACGGTACTATCGACTTAACTTTCCTCTTTGGACTTTCAGAGCTGAAGGAGTCGCTGATGTTCCCTCCATTCAAGCCTCGCCCACTCAAACGGCTTGAGGGAGGCGCCGATATATTCGACCTGATCAAGGAGAAGCCCCTATACTTCTTCCGTCCATATAGCTCCTTTAGCGTCGTGACAGATCTGATTGCAAAGGCGGCAAAGGATGATAACGTGCTTGCGATCAAAATGACGCTATACCGTGCCAACAAGAACTCTCGCATACTTGCGTCGCTCCTAGAGGCGGCTCGCCGAGGGAAGCAGGTGAGCGTAGTGGTAGAGCTAAAGGCTAGATTCGACGAAGAGCGCAATATAGAATGGGCAAAAAACCTCGAAGAGGCAGGCTGTATCGTTACATACGGAATCGTCGGACTAAAGATTCACGCCAAATGCATGCTTATCGTGCGCCGAGAGGCAGATAAGATCGTGCGATACACCCATATCGCTACTGGCAACTATAATGAGAACACCGCAACCGTCTATACCGATGTCGACCTGATCACAGCCGACGACAGCATGGGGAGAGACGCTACACAGCTATTCAACTACCTAATGGGGTTTACAGAGGAGGAGCGGTGGTCTGTCATGCGTGTCGCCCCCTTCTCGCTACGTAGCTCTATTATAGCGATGATAGATCAGGAGATCTCCTTCGCCAAGAGAGGGGAGTCCGCCGAGATCATAATGAAGGCAAACTCATTGATAGATGAGGAGATTATCAATAAATTCTACGAAGCCTCACAGGCAGGGGTGAAGGTGAGCCTTATCATACGTGGAATCTGTGGACTGAAACCTGGAATCAAGGGGTTGAGTGAAAATATTCACGTCAGAAGTATCATCGGCAGGTTCCTCGAACACGCTCGTATTCTATATTGCAAACATGGTGGAGCAGGTATATATTGTATTACGTCGGCGGATATGATGCCTCGAAACCTTAATGGACGTGTCGAGCTGATGGTGGAGGTCACAGATAGCGATATGAAAGCTTCGCTCAAACATTTCCTCGATGTGTCGCTTGCGGACAACAAGAAAGCGTGGGAGATGCACGACGATAAGTATACGAAGCTACTGCCAATGAACGGTGAAGAGGAGATCCATTCGCAGAGATATTTTTTGGAGTGTGAGATATGAAGATTTTAACATTTCTATTGGTTCTAGTAGCAACTGTGGCTATCGCAAAAGATGATCTTAAGATCGCTGGCTCTATAACAGCGGTGGACGCAGCAAAACAGCAGATCACCGTTACCACGCCAGATAATGCTGCCCTCGTTTTTGCGATCGTACCCTCCACAGATATAGATTTTAAGAAGCAGAAAGGGAAACCAACATTTACAGATCTAGCGATCGGCACATGGGTCAAGATCGAGTATCTCGCTGGCAATAACGTAAACACCGCTAAAGAGGTAGATATCTATCCAGCTAAAAAGTAGTATGCAGCTAAACTGCAAAGAGTTTTACTTCGCCCGACATGGGGAGACCGATAATAATGTGCAGGGGCTTGTAACAGGCAGTGTTGACATGCCATTGAATCAGAATGGCATTAATCAGGCACAGCTTGCGGCAGATTTTGTAAAGGGTCTCCCCATATCTCGCACTGTTTGTAGCAGATTAGATCGTGCCTACAAGACGGCAACGCTTATGCTCGCCCAGACAGCGATTCAGCCTATACTTACCGATGGTCTAGAGGAGCGCAACTGGGGGAGGCTTGAAAATACCCCAAAAGATAATCTAGACCGATATTCGTTCACCGAGATGGGCGTGGAGCTGTGGGATGAGTATATCGAGCGTACGAGGGCAACGCTTGCTAAATTAGATTTCAGCACACCGCTATTTATCGTGGCGCACTCTGGCACCTTCAGAGCGTTGTGCGACTGCCTCAATATCAAGATCGAAAAGAGGCCTGTGCGAAATGCATGGCCATATAGATTCTATCAGGAAGATGACGAATGGTTCGTAGAGGAGTGTTGATCGCCTGCTTACTGCTCGCTCTACTGATATCCGCCTGTGGAGGGAAGGAGTTGAACGAAGAACGAATTCTTGCCTCTCCAAACTTTAAGGATGGGCAGGTGGTGAACCGTGAACCGAGCGAAGAGGTCGCTAGCAAGTCCAATATCGGCATGCTCAAGATGTTCCCCTTTATCTTTCGTATGCTATCATCAGAGGGGAAGCCCTCAACACCACTACCCACAATCAAAACCGACCTAAAATCGCTCGATATAAACGACGAACTCTTTGTATGGTTCGGACACTCCTCTTATATGGTGCAAAGTGGCGGCAAGCGATTTCTGGTCGACCCTATAATAAACGAGGACGGCTCGCCGATCCCCTTTATAAATAGCCCCTTCAAAGGGAGCGATATCTATAAACCTAGCGACATCCCTACGATAGATTATCTGATAGTAACTCACAATCATTACGATCATGCAGCTAAATCTACATTAAAGGCGATAAGAGACCAAGTAGGGCTAGTTATCTGCCCACTAGGCGTTGGGAAGTACCTCGTCGATTGGGGATACCCAGCTGATAAGATCGTAGAGCTTGATTGGGAGGAGAGTTTTCCACTAGATGATGGAGTTAAGATATATTGCCTCACAGCGAGACACTTCTCTATGCGCAGCACAAACGATCGCAATACAACGCTCTGGGCGTCGTTCCTCCTAGAGATAGCAGGGCGCAAGATCTACTTCGGCGGCGATTCAGGCTACGGACAGCACTTCAAGAGTATCGGCAAACGGTTTGGCACGATAGACCTAGCATTTCTAGAGAATGGCCAGTATAACGAGCGGTGGAGAGATCATCATATGATGCCAGAAGATACCCTTGCGGCAGCAACCGATCTGAACGCCCGATACCTTATGCCAGTGCATAACTCGAAGTTTAAGATCTCATTTCATACGTGGAATGCACCGATGATCGAATTGGCAAAGCTGCCTGTGCCTGATAATATGACGATTATGCGCCCACTAATCGGCGAGGTTGTGCCGCTATGGCAGGATAGTTATAGATTTAAAGAGTGGTGGAATATTGATTAATCGATTCTGCCGCTTTAACCCCACTAGCCCACGCCCAGTGCAGGTTATATCCCCCAAGCTGCCCAGTCATGTCTAACACCTCTCCCACAAAGTAGAGCCCCTTCACAAGCTTCGACTCCATCGTGGAGGAGTTTATATCTTTTGTAGATACCCCACCAGCCGTCACCTCCGCCTTGTCAAAGCCATCAGCCTTTGCCCCCTGTGGGATACGGAAGCTATGAATCATATCGTGTATCGCCTTGCGAGTCTCCTTCGTAGCGGTTGCAACTTTATCGTCGCTATTAATCTCTAGGTCGTCGAGGATTACACGTGCCAACGCCTTAGGTACAACCAATGAGGTAGCATTTAAGATACTCCTACCCCCAGCGGCAAGGTGTACAATATCCTCTCTATTATTAGGGGCGAGATCTATCGATATATCGTGCATATCTTGAGCGTATAAAGAGATCCAGAACGCCGCAGGGCCCGTCAGCCCATGATGAGTAAATAGGAGGTTGCGGCGGATAGTAGTCCTTTTAAGTGTAACATCCACCATCAGCGTTATCCCTGCAAGCTCCGCACAGAAACCACCTGGTAGAGTGATACTTGTGAGGGCTGGGCGAGCGTGTACGAGCGTATGCCCAAACTGCTTTGCAATACGCATACCAAACTCCGTCGCTCCAAGCTTAGGGATACTCTTACCACCTGTAGCGATTATCAGATTTTCGCCTTGAAATACGCCAGTTTCAGTGGTTACGGTGAAGAGATCATCATCTTTATCGATACTTTTGATAGTTATATTTGTTTTGATAGCGGTGCCATTGCTGCGGCACTCCGAGATCAGCATATCGGCTATGGCAGGGGCAGAGAATGCGAATAGTTCACCATTTTCTCGCTCCTCCCACGCTAACTTGTATCGTTTCATCAGCTCTAGAAAGTCAGATGTACTATACCCAGCAAGGGCAGAGCGGCAGAAATTTATATTCTCTGATTGATATTTATCGGGGGATACGTTCAGATTGGAGAAGTTGCACGCTCCGCCGCCAGTCACTCGCAGTTTGCGAGCGATAACGCCAGAGTGTTCTAATATAAGTGTGCTACCGTGCGAATGTGCGCCAGCCATAAGCCCTGCCGCACCTGCACCAATTATGATGGTGTTAAACATTATTAATTCTTATTCGCCTTAAAATTCCCCTTCGCCAGCGAAGGGGAATTTATTAGTTATACTGCATCCGATCCAGATTTCTAAACTTTGTGAGTTCGTTCTGGAATCCTAGCCGCACAGTGCCAGTAGGGCCATTTCTATTCTTGCCGACGATAATCTCTGCAACCCCTTTGTCCGCAGTATCTTTATTATAAACCTCATCACGGTAGATAAACATAATCAGGTCGGCATCCTGCTCGATCGCCCCCGATTCCCTCAAGTCCGACGGCATAGGGCGTTTATCCGAGCGAGTCTCCACCGATCTATTCAGCTGTGAAAGTGCTATCACAGGCACATTCAGCTCCTTCGCTAAACCTTTCAAATTTCGTGAGATATCAGAGATCTGCTGCTCACGATTTTCGATCCGCTTGTTCTCCATCAGCTGTAGATAGTCGATCACCACAAGGTCTAGCCCATGCTCTTTATTCGCCTTCATCCGTCGGCACTTCGCCCGAATCTCCATAACTGGGATAGAGGAGGTATCGTCGATAAAGATCTTCATGTTCGTGAGGGTGTTGCTCGCCTCAGCAAGGCGTGGCCAGTCGTCCCCTTCAAATCTACCGTTCTGCAAGCGCTTTCCAGGTATCTCCGCCTCGTACGAGATCATACGCTGAATAAGCTGCGAGGAGGACATCTCAAGGGAGAACACCGCAACGGTCTTATTCGCCATAACGGCGGCATTCTGCGCAACGTTCAGGGCAAAGGAGGTTTTACCCATCGCTGGACGACCTGCAATGATAATCAACGCCGACGGCTGCAAACCGTTTGTCATCTTATCGAGATCGATAAATCCAGAGGTGATCCCTGTCATCTCCTCATCACGATTATAGAGCTTCTCTAGCTCCTCATATACCGATGGAACAAGGGATGATAGCGGCTTCGGATCTTTACTGGAGGTATCGTTTGCCAGCTCGAAGATCATCTGTCCGCACTGATCTAGTGCGGTAGCTGCGTCTAGCGATGTATCGCTTGCAAACTCGTACGCAACCTCATGAATACTCGTAGCGGTGCTGATAAGATTGCGAAGCTGCGCCATTCGACGCACCTGATTGGCGTAGTAGATTATATTGGAGGCATTTGGAATTATATCGGTGAGGCTTGTGAGATACTCAAAGCCGCCAGCCTGCTCGATCTTCTTGGAGGCTTGCAAGCTAGAGTACACCATCAGCAGGTCGTACGGCTCTTCTGCGTCGTACAACTTACTGATAGTTTCAAAGATCACCTTATTGTTGTGATTATAGAAGTCCTCCTGCTTAAGGACGCCGATAATCCGTTCAAAGGTGCGTGCCTCGATCATAAGGCACGCTAAAACGCACTGCTCCATCTCCGCACTGTGAGGTGGAATCTTATTGGTAAACTTCGTGTCCTTACTCGGCTTCTGCATTTACAATCACCTTAAAGGTGCTGCGAATATCCTTATAAAGGTGTACACGAATCTCGTGTGTGCCAGTATCTTTCAGCGGTGTTTTCAGCTCAAGCTGTTTTGTTTCGATCTCAACGCCCTTCTCTTTCAGAGCCTCTACAAGCTCCTGTGAGGTGATTGCGCCGTACAGTTTGCCAGTTTCGCCAGCTTTCTTAGTCAGAGTGATAACGACCTTCTTGATCTCCTCTGCGGTCTTTGTTGCGCCCGATACACGGTTCTGCTCACGATCGGCGATCTCCTTCAACTTCTTTTCAAGGAGTTTTTTATTGGCTGGCGTAGCCTCTACAGCTATGCGCTCTTTAAAGAGAAAGTTGCGTGCGTAGCCATCTTTAACATCTTTCACATCGCCTTCGTGTGCTACGTTCTCAACATCCTTCAAAAAAATCACTTTCATCTTCCGTAACCTCTTTAATTATTTTTAAGCTTGCGGCAAACTCAAACCCTCTAGCTGCCAAATAGTTCATGCAGGAGCGAGTCAGTGCCGACGGAGCCAGTTTTCTCTTACCTTTTATATACTTCAGAGCGAGCCTTCTAATGACATCGTCGATAGAAAGCTCCTCCTCGATAGCGATAGTCGTAATCTGTTGAATCGAGGCTGTAACGCCCTTCATCCGCAACTTCTCTCTGATATAGTGCTGCCCATGCCCAGAGTCGATCTGCCAGCGAATAAAGCTACGCAAAACTCGATCATCATCGATATATCTCGACTCTTTCAGAGAGGCTATCGCCCCTTCGGGATCCTCATCGGGGAACTTCTCAAGTAGCACACTCTTTAGCTCCGCCTCAAAATAGTTGCGACGAGTGAGGAGCTTGAGAGCGTAGGCGTATGGGGTCATTTCCCCTTTGCCGCTTTCGGTGCCTCTTTCTCTTCCTTCACCTCTTTAGCCGCTACAAACTCTGGCATAGGAAGGTTGTGCTTTGCACGGATCTGCTTCTCGATATTGTTTGCCACATCGGGGTTATTTTGCAGATAGATCCTGGCGTTTACCTCGCCCTGAGCGATCTTCGTCTCCCCCATGCTAAACCACGAGCCAGATTTCTGTATAAGTCCAGCCTCTTCGCCCATAGTCAGCAGGATCCCCTCATGAGAGACCCCCTTGCCGAAGAGGATATCAAACTCCGCTGTGCGGAACGGCGGTGCAACTTTATTCTTCACAACCTTCGCAACGGTATGGTTTCCCACCACCTCATCTTTCTCTTTGATAGCGGTGGATTTACGCACCTCTATACGTACAGAGGCGTAGAATTTAAGGGCGTTACCACCTGTGGTTGTCTCAGGATTACCAAACATAACACCGATCTTCTGGCGAGTTTGGTTGATAAATACTAGGCAGGTGTTCGATTTCGACACGATACCTGTGAGCTTGCGCAACGCTTGGCTCATGAGGCGTGCCTGCAAACCCATATGTGAATCGCCCATCTCCCCCTCGATCTCTGCCTTTGGGGTGAGGGCTGCAACGGAGTCTACTATTATAATATCGGTAGCACCACTGCGCACAAGTGTCTCTGCGATATCGAGAGCTATCTCGCCTGTATCTGGCTGCGACACCAGAAGGTCATCGGTCTTAACGCCGATTGCTGCGGCATATACTGGGTCGAGGGCGTGTTCTGCGTCGATAAACGCTGCCACTCCGCCCATCTTCTGCACCTGTGCGATCAGGTGAAGGGTGAGGGTTGTTTTACCGCTCGCCTCTCCGCCGTAGATCTCGACGATCCTCCCCTTCGGTAGACCGCCAACGCCGAGTGCTATATCAAGATTTAGTGCGCCTGTAGGGATTACAGGGGTCTTGTCTGTTGGTTTGTCGCCAAGGCGCATAACTGCACCTTTGCCATGATCTTTATCGATCTTCGCAAGGGCAACTTCTAACGCTTTCTTCTTTTCGCTGTCCATTTATAATTCCTAAAATATATTAGAGCATGTTACATTACATGAGTTTTGCTTTTTCTGCAAGCTCTTTACCCACGGCGAGTGCCTTTGCATTTATCTCTACCGCTTTCTTGAAGGTATCGGCTACAACCTTTGATAGCGCCTCATCCGTTACGACAGGGTATAGAGCGTTCAGCGCACCTAGTGTGATAATATTCGTTGTAAGGATCGAGCCTAGCTCCTCTGCGGCGGTCGTAACGATCGGGAGACTATACACCTTATAGTTTCCCTGCGGCGGAGTCGGCGTTAAGAGGGTATCGATTATAATAATACCGCCCTCTTTTACACCCTTTAAATATTTTCCCAACGCCTCTTGCGTGAGCGCCACTAAGAGATCTGGATTTTGCACCTTGGGGAAGTTTATCTCGTTTTCACTGATGATAACTTCCGCCTTAGACGCACCACCACGAGCCTCGGGGCCGTATGATTGCGACTGCACTGCAAATTTATCATCATAAAGGGCTGCCGCCTTCGCAAGTATTATTCCTGCTGTGATAAGCCCCTGTCCGCCAGAGCCTGATAGTCTGATTTCGTTACGCATCTTTCAACCCCACTGTCCTATCGTATACTTCGATATATTCGGGTCTATCTGCTTCGTGCAAGATCCCTGTAGAGAATCTGCCAGCACGCTCTTCGCCTGTCATTGCGTTGTATCTGGTGAGAGGCGTAGCATTCTTCTTCTGCCACTCAAGTGCGTCGAAGCCCTCTGGCTGTTTATTTCTGCGTCCAAAGCCTGTCGGGCAGCCAGAGATAATCTCTAGCATAGAGAAACCTTTGTGCTGGAAGGTCTTCTTCATAAGATCCTCCATCTGCGCCACATGAAAGCTCGATGTGCGTGCGACGAACGACGCCCCTGCACCGATCGCAAGGTTCGATATATCAAAGTTGTTCTCCGTCATCCCATACGGTGCAGTGGTTGCGTTGCACCCTGTCGGCGTAGTTGGCGAGAACTGCCCACCCGTCATGCCGTAGATATTATTATTAAGCACTAGTAGCGATAGATCGATATTTCTGCGGCAGGCGTGTATCAGGTGATTACCACCGATTGCAGACATATCGCCATCGCCGCCAAGCACGATCACCTTTAGCTTTGAATTAGCTAGCTTTATCCCTGTCGCAAATGCAAGGCTTCTACCGTGCGTGGTGTGGATAGTGTTAAAATCCACATACCCTGGAAGCCTAGAGGCGCAGCCGATCCCAGAGGCGATCACAGTCTCATCTTTCGACCAGCCGAGTGCGTCGATCGCACGGATTAACGCCTTTAAGATAATCCCATATCCACAGCCTGGACACCATATGTGCGGTAGTTTATCGTTTCTAAGATATTTATCGTATTGGAAAGCCATCTTTTATCTCTCCTCTAGTGCGGTTAAAATCTGAGATGGTGTTATTGGCTCACCATCTACACGGAAGATCCCATCAACCTCAAACGCCCCCTCTGCCATTCGGCGCACCTCATGCACCATCTGCCCAAGGTTCAGCTCCGCAACTATCATTCGCTTAACCTTATTTTTATAGTTCGAGATATGTTTATCAGGGAACGGCCATATTGTGAGCGGTTTCAGAAGCCCTGCCTTAATCCCCTTTTTCCTAGCCGCTAGAACTGCGTCCTTCGCAGAGCGTGCCGTCGCCCCTATCGCAAATACGACAACTTCGGCGTCGTCACACATAAACTCCTCAACCTTCACGATATCATCGTAGTTGTTATCAAGTTTACGCTGCATACGAATCTCTTCTCTCTCTGCCATCTGTCCGTTATTGCTAGGGAAACCTGATATATCATGGTTTAGCCCTGTTATATGAAATCTATACCCTGTACCAAAATCTGCCATCGGCGGCACGTCACCCTGCGTCGTATCAAACGGTTTATACTGCTCTGGGGGGACTGTTGGGCGAGTGCGGTCTATCACCTCAAGCTCTGTCGGTAGCGTTACAGACTCTCTAGTATGCCCTATAATCTCATCTGTAAGGAGAACCACTGGGGTGCGATACTTTTCAGCTAAGTTAAATGCTCGCACCGTCTCGGTGAACTGCTCTAGCACTGTAGATGGTGTCACCACTATTATAGGGTGGTCGCCGTGCGTACCCCAACGAGTCTGCATAATATCAGATTGGCTTGCCGCCGTTGGTAATCCTGTAGAGGGGCCCCCTCTCTGAACGTTTACGATTACGCACGGAGTCTCCGTTATACATGCAAAGCCGAGATTCTCCTGCTTTAGAGAGAATCCAGGGCCGCTAGTGGCTGTTAGCGATTTTGCGCCAGCGATACTTGCGCCTATGATCGCAGCCATTGAGGCGATCTCATCCTCCATCTGGATAAACCTGCCGCCATGTTTCGGTAGCTCTGCCGCAAGCTTCTCCGCTATCTCGGTCGATGGGGTGATCGGGTATCCTGCAAAGAAGCGGCACCCAGCGTATAGTGCGCCGTACGCTACAGCTTCATTCCCCTGTAGTAACTGTTTATTATTTTTGCTCATCAGCTCTCTCCACAACCTCTACAGTGATAGCGAAATCGGGGCAGCGCATTTCGCACATCATACATGCGGTACACTTTTCAGGCGATTTTGCTCGCACCTTAAACTCGTGCATCTCAAGCACATCGGCAGGGCAGAAGTGCGCACAAACTCCGCACCCTTTGCACCATTCACATTTGATAGTTACAATTCCTGATCGTTTCATAGTTTATTCACCACTACTGCGAATGCAGCTTTTATTCCATCTAATCTATCAGCTATCTTATGGGGGATCCCCCTCACATTCATCTCGCCCTCTGTACCTAATGCCACAGAGATACTCACCATCTGCTTAAAATCACTCATATCAGACAACGTCTGCTTTAGTGCATACGGACGCTCTAGAAAGACCGCCGTTATCTTAGTCTCCTTTAGCTCACGAAAAAACTTCTTGCGCTCCCTCTCCTCTCGTGGAGGAAAGCCTAGAAATATAAACTGTTTAGCACAGAAACCTGATACACTCAAAGCGGTTATAATGCTCGACGCCCCTGATACCGATAGAAGCTCAACCCCTTTATCAATACAGAGATTTACTAGCCTATAATCAGGATCGGCTATGCACGGCGTGCCAGCGTCTGATATAAGCACCGATATCTCTGCGGATAGGATCTTTTGAAGCGTTTCATCTCTATCAGCGTCGGTAGAGTGTTCATTTATCAGCGTTATAGGCTTCTCTCGCTCCCCAACTACGGCAAGGAGGCGCAAAGCTGTTTTACTCTCCTCTGCAATCAGGAGGTCGCAACTCTTTACAGCCTCCACAAGCCTCGGATCGAGCTTTCGCCAATCGTCATCTATCGGCATAGCCGCCACGATAAGTTTCGGCATATTATTTCGTCAATCTCTCCAAGCCGCCCATATATGGACGTAACGCCTCTGGCACTATCACAGAGCCGTCTGCCTGCTGATAGTTCTCAAGTATCGCAACCAATGTGCGCCCAACAGCAAGACCAGATCCATTTAGTGTGTGAAGGAAGTTAACCTTCCCCTCTTTATTCCTATATCGAATATTCGCCCTGCGTGCCTGAAAATCGGTGCAGGTGCTACAGCTTGAGATCTCACGATATGTATTCTGTGCAGGGAGCCACACCTCGATATCGTACGTTTTGGCAGAGGAGAAGCCTATATCGCCAGAGCAGAGCGTTATCACCCTGTACGCCAGATTCAGCCTTTTCAAGACCTCCTCCGCCTCTGAAACCATGCTCTCTAGCTCCGCCATAGAGTTCTCTGGAGTAGCAAACTTTACTAGCTCAACTTTATCAAACTGATGTTGACGGATTAATCCTCGTACATCTTTGCCGTACGAACCTGCCTCACGGCGGAAACATGCCGAGTATGCAGTATACCGTAGCGGCAGATCAGCCTCTGGCAAGATCTCGCCAGCGTATAGGTTTGTAACTGGCACCTCCGCCGTCGGGGTGAGGTATAGATTATCTCGCTCGCACCAGAATAGCTCCTCCTGAAACTTTGGAAGCTGCCCTGTGCCTAGAAGTGCCTCTGGGTTTATCATATACGGCGGAAGCACCTCTGTATAGCCCCTGGAGGCGTGCAAGTCCATCATAAATGCGACCAACGCCCTGCCCATACGTGCGCCATGCCCCATAATCATCGTAAATCTAGATTTTGCAACCTTTGTGCCTCGCTCAAAATCGAGTATTCCAAGCTCGCCAGCTATATCCCAATGCGCCTTTGGCTCAAAATCAAAGGTCGGAATCTCCCCCCATGTGCGATAGAGGGTGTTCTCCGTCTCATCTTTACCGATCGGCACACTGTCATCTATTATATTAGGGATCGTAAGGGTGATATCACGAAGCTTCTCCTCGATCACCTTTAGATCGGCGTCGAGTGCCTCCATACGATCGGCAGAGTTTTTCACCTGCTGCTGTAGAGCGGTGGTATCCTGCCCCTCACGCTTCAATACTCCCACCTGTTTGGAGATCTCGTTGCGAAGGCGTTTTAACTCCTCCGTTTCAGCGATAACAGCTTTGCGCTCCTTATCAAGCTTGACGATTGCAGCAAGATCGATATCAGCACCACGAGCCTTTAGCTTGTCGGCTACTAAATCTAGATTTGATAGTAAAAATTTAATGTCTAGCATCGTCAATCTCCTTTATGCTCTCAAGCGTGTCTTTATAACGAGGGCTATCGGGGTAGTTCTCTAATAAAAAGTTAAACCTAGCAAGTGCGCTGTCGTACTGCCCCTGCCTAATATAGTACCTACCCACCTGATACTCACCCTCGGCAAGCTTCTCTAACATCTTTTTACGCTCTTCGTTTGCACCGAGCTCATTGAACGTCTCTGGGTACATACTCTCGAGCTGATCAAAACAGTCCACCGCACGTGCGGCAAAGGTCTGATCCCTCTTTGGGTGAAGCGATAGAGAGGCGTATGAAAGCCCTAATTTATACAGAATCAGAGGGATATTTTTGCTATCCTCATAGTAGTAGTCGTAATACGCCTCAAAGGCTGCGATCGCCTCCACGTAATTCTCATCTGCGTAGTACGCCTCGCCTAACATCTGCTGTGCATACTGCGCCTCTTGCGGCGTGTCAGAGTTTAGTATTGCGCTCTCAAACGCCTCCGCCGCTAGCTCATAGTCTGAATCGTTGTATAGTACCAGCCCCTCATCGATAAGATCACGGCTAGGCATATCTACGTTGATAGATGTGCTACAGGCAGAGAGGAGTATCAGAAGCGGAATTATATACTTAACCATCTATCAGCTCCACATATAGATCGGGATATGCGACCTTTGTAATCTTTGCTCTATAGGGGCCGTACCCCTTTGTTGCAACGCCATCCGTCACATAGAGCATGCCATCAATCTCTGGTGCCTGAAAGTGCGCACGCCCCTCTAGGATAAAGTCAAAATCATCGTTCGACCGCTCCACAAAGCAGGTAATCTCACCCTTCGCACACCCTCTTAACCGTTTTAAAGTATTCTTTTTTTGAATCGATTGCAAGGTTTTCAGCCGACCTTTGATAACTTTTTCTGGCACCATATCGCCCATAGCAGCGGCAACCGTCCCCTCCTCTGGCGAATATGGGAAGAAACCTGCAAAATCAGGGGTGCATACCTCTAAAAACTCCTTTATCTCTGTGAAATCCGCCTCTGTCTCGCCAGGGAAGCCTACTATCACAGTTGTACGGATGAATGCGTCTGGTAGCTTCCGCCTAATCATCGCAAAAACTCGCTCGATATCGGTTCTAGTCGAGTGTCTATTCATAGCGGTGAGGATCTTGTCTGAGCCATGTTGCACAGGGATATCAAAGTATCGCCAGATATTTTTATGTAGCCCAACCATATCGATAAGCTCTTCGGTGACGCCATCGGGGTTCAGGTACATTATGCGAAAGTATATATCGGGCAGTGCGTGCGCCAATAGATCGATAAGATTCGGCAGATATACGCCGTCGCTCCTATCATGCCCATATTTCGAGCTATCTTGGCTGACGATGATGATCTCCTTCACCCCACTATTGGCAAGCGATTTCGCCTCTTCCAATAGATCGGTAGCAGGCACAGAGACGAGGCAACCTCGAATAGATGGGATCGTGCAGTATGTACAGCGGTTATTGCACCCTTCGGCGATCTTTAGATATGCATAGTATGGGGCATTGAATAGATATCGCCCATGATGTAGCGTGATAGGTTCGCTGTAGAGGCTTGAGATATAGTTTATCACCTCTTTATGCGCCTCTTCACCAACTCCTGCAAAGAAATCGATCTCGGGAAGTTCTTTTGCAATCTCAAGCCGATACCGCTCAGTCATACAGCCGAAGACGATAAGCTTTGCATGCTCTGGGATCTGCTGCCGCATTGATAGGATAGCCTCAATCGCCTCATCGACGGCATTCTTGATAAATCCGCAGGTGTTTATAATGAGAATATCACACTCTGACGGCTCTTTCGTAAACGCAAAGGGCTCGCCGAAGAGTTTTCCAGCGAGCCGCTCAAGATCTACCTGATTTTTTGCGCAACCTAAGCTTATAAAACCTATAAGCGGCGTTTTAGCCTTATTTATTTGCGTTTTTCCAGTCATTTAAAAATTGCTCTATACCGATATCGGTAAGTGGGTGTTTCATCATCTGCAACAGCACTTTGAACGGTATCGTTGCTATATCGATCCCCTCCTGTGCGCAGAGGAATACGTGCTGCGTGTGGCGAATGCTTGCCGCAATTATCTCTGTATCGTAGTCGTAGCTAGAGATTATATCTTGGCACTGGCTAGCGATTGCAATGCCATCCTGCCCTATGTCGTCTAGTCTCCCTGCGAATGGGCTTATATAGCGTGCGCCAGCCTTTGCCGCAAGGAGTGCCTGATTTGGAGAGAAGATAAGGGTCATATTCACATCGATATCATCTTGCGAAAGGGCATATGTTGCCTTGAGGCCATCTCTTGTAAATGGCACCTTTACCACTACATTTTCATGAATCTCTGCTAGTTTGCGCCCCTCAGCGACCATCTCGTCGGCGTTCAGAGAGATCACCTCTGCACTGATAGGTCCATCTACAATCTCACAGATCTCACGGATTGTAGCGATAAAATCCCTCTTCTCCTTTGCGATAAGGCTAGGATTGGTGGTAACGCCATCGATCACGCCTAGCTCTGCGGCCTGACGGATCTCTTCGATGTTGGCTGTGTCTAAGAAAATTTGCATGGTTTAACCCTCTTTATGATTCGCCTTAAACTTCTCAAGGCACTCATTCGAACAAAAATAGTACACTCTATCAAAATATTTCAATCGATACTGTGTATCGCTCTGCACGTAGGTGCCGCAGATAGTGTCTTTCTCCATATCTGTGGTGTCGATCGCCTTTGTATCCTCTTTCTTGCTTTTAGGTGAAAATTTGCTCTTCACCAGCATAAAGAATGCCCCAGCGGACACCAAGAATACAACGATCTTAATCATCGCTCTTCTTATCTCTATTATTATAGTGCGGCTTTCTGCCTCTGCTATTACCGTCTCTACCGCCCTCACGACCACCTTCACGCTTTGGTCCACGAGGTTTCTTATCCGAGTAGATAGTGAGTGACTTCACCTGCCCTTCGCCGTGGCTGATAGTCGAGATCCCAGGTATCGCCTTTGCAGCGATATGGATCTCTCTGCGTACAACCGTTGCCATCGGTGGCATCTTTGCAGGCTGACCAGTCTTCTTCACCGATTGGGCAAGGCGAACCGCCTTCTCCTTCAACGGCTCGATCACACGCTCACGATAGTTATCCACATCTACAAGGATCCGTATATCTGCATCATCGTTTGAGTGCAATATCCGATCGATCAGATATTGAAGGCTATCTAGCGTTGTAGCAGATTTGCCGATCAGAACGTTTGAATCTTTCGTTAAAATATTCAGTGTATAGTCAGGGTAGTTGTCCTTTACCTCGATATGATAGTCGAAGTCCCCCTTATTGAGAATATCAGAGAGATATAGCTTCGCCCGCCTCTTCATAAACTCGTTATCGTTCAGCTTTATCTTCACCTTCGCAGGCTTCTTGCCAATACCGAATACCCCTTTAGAGCCTGGCTCAAGCACTTCCATCTCTACAAACTCTTCAGGTATATTCTTCTGTATCAAAAACTGATTAAGTATCTCACGTGGGGAATCCCCCTCCACTTCAAAATAGCGCATTTATCAATCCTTTGTCTTATTTATAGCATACTGCTGTGCAATCGACAGTATGTTGTTTGTCAACCAATAGATTACCAGTCCTGACGGAAAACTCAAGAATAAAAATGTGAATACCACAGGCATCATCATAAACATCTTCTTCTGCATAGGGTCTACCGTCGATGGCGTGAGGAGCTGTTGCAAGAACATCGTAGCACCCATCAGGATCGGCGTGATATAGTACGGATCTTTCATCGATAAGTCGGTTAGCCAGAAGATAAACGGCGCACCCTTTAGCTCGATCGACACAAGAAGAGTCTTATATAGAGCAAAGAAGATCGGAATCTGCACAATCAGTGGCAGACAGCCGCTCATCGGGTTTACCTTGTGTGTGCGGTAAAGCTCCATCGTAGCAGCCTGCATCTTCTGCGGCTCATCTTTGTACTTCTCTTTCAATTTAAGCATTTCGGGCTGTAGTTTACTCATCCCCTTCATCGACTTCATGCTCTTCATCGTAAGCGGTAGCGTCAGAAGCTTCACAACGATAGTCAGAAGGATAATCGCTACGCCGTAGTTGCCGACAAAGCTATGGAAGAAGTTCATCAACTTCGACATAGGGATCGCAAGGAAGAAGAACATGCCGTAATCGATACTCTTCTGCAAATTATTGCCGAACGCTTTCAGCGTATTATAATCTTTGGGACCTGCATATATAGCGAGGTCTGGCACTGTGTAGGTAGCAGCTGGCGCAACGTCGGCACTGCCATTCAGCTCTACAACTGCGGAGATTCCCTCTCGTTTAATAGTTGCACTTTCAAAACCACCTGCAAATACAGAGAAGAGGAAATATTTAGATGTGTAGCCACCCCACTGTGGAGTTGCAAGCACGATATCCTCGTCAACTTTATCCTCTTTCTCCTTCTCGGTCGTCTTGAGGTTTCTGATTATCGCCCCATTGAAGGTGTATTTATCAGGCTCAAACCCTGTGCCAAGCCCTGCGCCGATCACAGCTCTCATAGGCACACGGAACGCTGTATCAGATAGGTTCTCTATCGATACATCCATAGGAATCAGGTATTCATTATCTTTTAAGTGGTATCTCTTTGTAACACGAACAGTGCCGCTCTCGGCGGTAAAGGTAGCAACCTTGCCATCTTGAGTGTCTGTCAATGCATAAGTATAGCCTGTAGACAGCCCAAAATCAAAGGTTGCATAGTTGCCAGCAATCCCCACTCGTGTAAATGTTGGGTTTGCGGCGGTTGCGTCGGTGAATTTTGAGAGCGCAAGAGAGCGAACGTCGCCACTCTGTGCGTCGAATGCAATCTGGTAGTTTTGCATATCAACGACTACTGGCTGCTCGGATGTAGCAACAATACTGCCTTCAGCGATTACAGGAACGTTTACGATCGCCTCAGGAGCTGCCTGAGTGGTGTTACCGCTATCTGTAGCTATCGGCGTCGGAGGTGGAACTGGAGCCAAAAAGTATTGCCATGCAAAAAATATTATTGCGCATAGTACAACAGCTACAGCTGTACGAATCTGAGTTTCTCTATCCATTAATTGTATTTCCTTTAAATTAATAAAAACGAACCCCTCTCCCACCCTTCGGGTACCCTCCCCCAAAGGGGGAGGGGCTGACAGATGTAGCCCCAAATAGCTGCTCCCCTCCCCCTTTGGGGGAGGGTGTCACGAAGTGACGGGAGAGGGGGACATAAACACTTTATAACTTAGTCCTTTACAGGATCATATCCGCCATTACAGAATGGGTTACAGCGCAATATGCGCCATATCGTGAGAGCTGTTCCCACGATGAATCCCTTCTTTTCGTAAGCCTCTATTGCGTATGTTGAACAGGTGGGGGTAAATCGACAGCTACCGCCGAAATATGGCGATAGGAGAAGTTTATAGAGTTTTATTGCGGAGATTGCCAGTCTCTTTGGATGCAATTTTTTTTGAGAGATAGATAAAATCTTCCTCAAGTTTGCTAAAATCATCACTGGCGATAGCTTCCGGCAGAGCGATGAACATAAGCCAAATATCTTGCGGCAACAACGTTCTGCATTTTCTATACAACTCCCTGAGCTGGCGTTTCAGCCTGTTTCGATCAACAGCACGATGAGCCACCTTCTTGCTAACCACAAAGGCGGCTCTTCTGCCTGACACATGTGCTCCATCCACTTCGGTGACGGTTGCCACCCTTATATAGAAGCCACGATACTGTCTAGCTCTGGAAAAGCGGCTGAAGTTGTCTCTTCCTCGCAGATGTTCGCAAGCGAGGAAACCACCAGTTTTCAACTATATTTCCGATCTTAGCACAGTACGAGACGTTTACGCCCTTTAGCTCTTCTTCTCTTCAATATAAGGCGGCCGCCTCTGGTACTCATACGAGCACGAAAGCCTTGCTTGCGCACCTTCTTGATCTTGCTTGGTTTTTTTAGAGTCCTCTGCTGCATAGTAATATATCCTCTTTAGTTAATGATTCCGATAGCGAACAACTACCATACCGAAATAGAAAATAAATGTCAAATAGTTTGTTTGAGATCGTAAGATTAGACTTTCAGATAGGTAGAAAAAGAGAGGGGCTTTCGCCCCCTCATAAATTTATCAAACCTTAAAGAAGTTAAGTATCTTTATGGTTGCGCCCGATTTCTCCATCAGGTCGGTTGTCGAATGAGCTACCTCATCTACAACTGTAGAACACTCTTCGATACCACTCGCCATAGCTTGTGTATTATCATTTACACCTGCTATCGCTGCCGACTGCTGATCGACCGCTACCGCCATCTGCTCTGCGTTGCGCTGAATATCTTCAACGTTGCGCACCATCACGTCGATAGTTCCTTTTGTTAAATTAAGGCTCTTCACACCATCTTCAACGCTTGCGCCAGCCTCTTTCATCTCCGTAGACGCTGTAGAGGACTCTCTCTGTAGAGATGTTATGATCGTCTCGATCTCGCTAGTAGCGTTCTGCGTACGCTCTGCAAGTTTACGCACCTCGTCGGCAACAACTGCGAATCCACGCCCTGCATCCCCTGCACGAGCCGCCTCAATAGCAGCATTCAGCGCTAGCAGGTTAGTCTGATCGGCGATATCATTAATAACGTTCAGTATCTCGCCGATCTTTATAGATGATTCAGAGAGGTTGTTAATCGTGCTTGCCAGCTGATCAGTTTTACGATGTATCATATTAATACTGTCCATAGCGGCGGCAAGCTGTTTCACACCTTCACGGCTCTGCTCTGTAGCGTCGTTCGTGAGGTTGCGGTTAGAATCCAGTGTAGCCGAGATCTCAAGAGCCGATGACGACATCTCCTCCATAGCAGAGGCAACAGTTGCTACCTGCACGTTCTGGTTCTGGAAGGTTGCCGAAAGCTCCTCCATAGTCGCCGCCATTGCAGTGTTTGCATTATTAGCCTCATCGGTTGCCACCTTCACCTTGCGCACGATATCGGCTACCTGATCAGTAAATTTATTAAAATGTTCCGACATTGCACCAAGCTCGTCGTGCGTAGTCACCTTGATAAGCTTCGTCAGGTCGCCGTCGCCCCCTGTAACCTCTTCAAACGCATCCACAAGCATATTAAGCTTGTCGATAACCATAAATTTAGCCATCACAAGGATACCCATAAAGCATGCGATAAGGATCAAGAATACTGTAATAGTGTACGCCTTGCCACTAGCAAAGATCTCGTTAGTGTCCGAATATACCACTTGGAACTTATCAGCGGTCTTCTCGATCTGCGCTGTTACGCTAGCAAATTCGTTTTCAAAGAAGCTTTCCGCCTCATTAGACCACTGCATACGAAGCTCACGAGTAACAGGCTCCGTGCGTGGCGTCAACACCTGCTGCGTCACATTCTGCTTAACAACCTGCAACACTCTATCGTACGATTTCTGGATAAAATCAATGTTTTCAGGAAAATCCACCTGATATAGGACATCGTCTCTGACAGATTCATAGGCGCTTATCGCCGCATTCATCCTCTGCACAACTTCACGCTCTGGCGTCGACTCCGCTCTGCCCCAAATACCTAATACAACCTGAATATATAGGTCGTACTGAGCACTTGCCAACTGCTCCATGCCGAGAGCATCCGTTACGTTGGCAAAAAGGGTGGTATTCCCCTCATCCAAACGGGTTACAGTATTGTAAATCAATATTGCAGCCGCTACACACAATACGCTTAGAAATAACATCGCTGCGTATACTTTTGCTTTGACTGTCATAATCTCCACTCCTACCTTAAATTGTTGCTATAGAACAATTTTATCAATTTACAACCTAAATCTGCTATCGCCTGATCAACAAACAGATTTCACAGGCAAATTCGCCTGTACAGCAAAACCCTCCACGAATGGAGGGTTAAAGTTTTTTTTCATCTAGTGTTAATGTTCATTGTGGGCTGAAAGGGAAAATTGTCAATACCTATTTTCTCGATCTTAAACTAACTGCTGCTGCTTGAGCATTGCCAGCGCCTCATTTGAGATGATTAACTTATCCATCGACATCTCAACATCTGGGGCGGTCGATTCATCTTTCTCGCCGCTCTTCATCATCTGCGAAAGCTGGCTAACGCTCTTTGAATTCACATGAGATGATGTGGCAGAGTAAGCTGCGTACATATTATTTATCATTAGACTGTCTTGCATGGTATACCTCCGTGTACTTAAGGAGGTGATAGCAATATGTGTGCCAACTATTTGAGGTATTTTTTTCCACACAATAAAAAAGGGCTTCACAGATCTATCTGGAAGCCCATCGGGCGAGCTAACCTCGCCCCTACACCGAGAAACTATGCGAAGGGGGGAGTTGGGTAAATCTCGCAACACGTTGATAAATAAGACTATATAAAATGATCGCTATAGTTTATACAGCCAAATATACCGTCAGATTTTTTGCCTGCCCCAACCCAGTCAAATTCGCTTCCTATAGGGAGTTTTTAATGTATTTTGATTAATTTTACAAGCGGTTTTTATGATACTACGCTGTAATAATGACCTAAAATATTTCAGATTGATAATTCTATATAATTTGTCTATACTACCGAAGTCATCAGGTGTTCTGGTGGTGAGGCTTCAAATCCTCTCAATAGACGTTTTTGGTGAAAGACGAAATTTTCACACCTTCTCAGTGCGTAATATGGCTGGAAGGTGGAGAAATAAGACTTCCAGTCCAATACTTCACGCCATTCTATTGTGGATTTGAACTTCCAGCCGCCCTAATTGACAAATACTTGCCCAGTCAGTGATTGATGCGAATAATCTGCACTGCTTGCTAGAAGGAGATTAGGGAATGGGAACTTTGATCATCTCAATTATTATTCTACTTATAGTTTCAGTTGTTTTTTTAGTATTCAGAAAACCTATAAAAAATATCGTAAAGATTGCAGAGATGGAAAC
>JAITWF010000056.1 GCA_031285415.1 Deferribacteraceae bacterium | reverse complement strand
CCGAGGCGTATATCAATGATAGCTGCTTTCTTGTCAACTCTGGTGGAATAATATACTCTTGTATAGCGTCTGTATGTATTCTGTAATTTACCTTTGAAAGTGTGCGTTGTAGATTCCATTCAAGCGATTGGCGAAGTAGCTCCTCCTCTTTAAGTCGTTGAAACTCACGAATAAGATATATCTTAAATTCAGGGCTTATCCACATACCAAACTCAAATGCAATATCTTTATGCGCATATGTGCCACCATATCTCCCTACAGATGACTTAATGCCTATTGCATTTGTCTTATCAACCCACTCTTTTGCACTAATTTTATAGCTATTCAAACCAGCTTGACTTTTAATTATGGCGAATTCGCCATAATTAAAATTAGGATTATATATATTTTCCCAAATACCCAAAACTCAATAGTATTGCGATTCCGCAGCCAGTCAGATACAAAAAAATCGCCATCTTTGGCTTTTATCATATCAGTAAGAGATATATAGTCCTCGTTATTTGAAGAGATTACTGCAACGTCCCTCCCTTGAACAGTTATCACTGCCTTTCTCTTCATTTCCCCTCTCTCTCCTTGCGAAACATGACGGTGAACGTCTCTATTGCAACGAATAGCGACAGCACTATCAGCACAACCGATACAACAGGGATAACCTTATTCCCCTTCCCTAGCACGAATCCATCGTAAACGGCTGCCACCAATGCCCAGTTGGACATAATAAGCATAAACACCGCAGGGATAAAGCTTACAAGCCATACCTTTGTATTTTTCCTTGTTTTCATCAGCCATATCGAGATACCGATCAGGGCAAGTGCAGCAAGAAGCTGATTAGAGGCACCGAAGGTGTTCCAAAACATACGCCATACAGGGATCGGCTTGCCAGCGGCGTCGGTAGAGGTCTGAAAGATAAAGAACGCTGGCGCACCTGCCGTCACGAATGTGCTTATAAATGCGCCTGTTTTCCCCTTCAGCCCTGTAATCTCCTGCACGATATACCGCCCTAACCGTGTGCATACGTCTAATGTATCGTAAACAAACGTTGTAAACGCCATCAGTCCAAAGCTTATGCCAAACGTGGCAGGGATACCGATCAGCTGCATAAAATCGCCCAATGCGCTTGCGTACACAAAGTTTGGTGCCTTTGAGATAAGCTCCGAGTTCGTCGTCAGTATCATCACGCACGCTATCGATACAACGCCCACCATCCCCTCTAATAACATTGTGCCGTACGCCACAGGTTTAGCGTCTACCTCGCAGCTCAACTGCTTTGAGGTAGTGCCAGAGGAGATAAGCGCATGGAATCCAGAGCAGGCTCCACATGCTATAGTAATAAATAACACTGGAAACATCGGCGTCCAGAAGCTTGTAGCGGCTGGTGGTGTTACAAATGCAGGATAGTTAACGGTATATCCGCCGAAAGCTATTCCTATTGCGGCAAAGAAGAGTGCCGCATATAGAAAATAGCCGCCCACTGCCCCTCTAGGCTGCAAGATTAGCCACATCGGCGTTATAGACGCCACAAGGCAATATATAAGGATCAGCACTCCCCACGCCTTCTGCTGTGTGATAATCTCTGCAAATGGTAGCGACACGGGTATAAACTGCCCTGCCCATATGGCAACGCCCACTAGCGGTAGAAAGATCAGCGCAGCAAGCCACTCCTTAAGCCCTCCAAAACGGATCAGAAGCCCCATAATCATAGGAAGGATTAGGTACATTATAGAGGAGCTTGCGATTGCGCCCCCCTTCACCACCTCACCAGATTCGAGGGTGACGTTGCCCACAAATGCGCTAGCGGTGATATCGGTGAACGCTACAAGCACGTACACAAGGGCGATCCAGATGAATACCATAAATAGAATCCACGCCCTGCGAGAGACATATATTCGGATTACGTCGGTGATCGATTTTGCTTTATTGCGAACGGAGGCGACGAGACTGCCGTAATCGTGTACCCCACCCACAAAGATACTGCCCAACACTACCCATAGAAGGGCTGGAAGCCAGCCAAACATCGTGGCGGCAAGGATAGGTCCATTGATAGGCCCTGCGGCGGCTATAGCGGAGAAGTGTTGCCCCATAAGCATACCACGCTTTGCTGAGACAAAATCTTTGCCATCCTCCATCGTTACGGCAGGGCCTGGGTTGTCATTATCAGTTTGGAAAACTTTCTTAGATAGGAATTTGCCGTAGGTGAGATACGCAACACCTAAAACGACAGCAGAGATCGCTACAACGTACAAGATATTCATCGGTTGACTCCAAATATGAATTACAGATAGTGCAAATTACTTCACGCAACCATATTTGTCAATACTACAACAGAGGATTATATACTCCCACCCATAAATTACAACTGCAACGCCTTCACAGGTACCACCCTACTCGCCTTCAACGCTGGGTATAGCCCTGCCAACACACCCGACAGCACCGCCGCTACAAACCCTACAAGTGCGCCCATTGCAGAGATCGTATACGGTAATTTTGCAAAGTAGCACACGACTAAAGATAAGATACAGCCAACTACTATCCCCAATACCCCCCCGACTACGCCGATATATCCAGATTCTAGCAGGAATTGAAATAAAATATCTCTCTTCGTGGCTCCTATCGCTCGTTTTATCCCGATCTCGGTTGTGCGCTGGTTTACGATTAGTAGCATTAATGAGAAGATCCCTACCGCCCCTATAAAGAATGCGATCCCTGCCGAAGCACTGCCAAGTAGTGAGGCAAGCCCGATTAGCGTAGTAGACATCTTCTGCTCATCCACAGGGTTTACAATATCAAAATCGCTACTTTTAGATGGGTCTGTAATTCTATGTTCAATCCGCAGTAGGCTCGTGATCCCTGCTACAACGGTTGTATAATCGCTCCAATCGGCTATCTGTACCGAGATCTCGTTTAGATAATCCCTATTCATCAGCCGCTCCATAGCGGTCTCAACTGGCATGATTATTATATTATCCATGCTATTTCCGCTGGAGTCTGCCCCCTTCTCGTTCAGCACGCCGATCACCTTTGCAGACATCGTGCCTATTATAATAGTCGCCCCTAAAGGGGAGTTAGTAGCGAATAGATCAGTCGCCACCTCGCTACCGATAACGACAACTTTCTCTCTATTCACTCGCTCGACATTATCAAATATTCGTCCGTCAGCAAGGCTTAGCCCTCGCAGGGTGAAGTACTCCTCTGTAGTACCTAGAATATTGGCTGGAATTGTGGCATTTGTGTATTTAACGTTATAAGAGTTTCGCACTAGCGGCGCACTGCTTATGACACGATTTACCGATAAGATCGCCGTAGCGTCGCTTATTCGCATAGTCTTTACTCGCTGCCGTCTCAACATCGACCCTGGCACTCGTGGCACACGTGCAAAAACGGGGATTACCCTATCACCAACCGCCTTTATATCGTCCTCCACCTTCTTTTGAAGGGAGTTTGAGACGTTCTGCACGATAACGAGTGCCATCGCCCCTAAAAGTACACCGATAATGGCGATCGCCGTGCGAGATTTATACGCTCGCAATACGGCACTGGCTTGCGAAAAGAGCAGTATTAATCGTTTCAAGCATATCTCCTGAATTACGAGTCAAGCCCTCAACAAGGATCTGTTAATTATATTATTTCGTAGCAAAGTCACACCTTTGCGGAGAAATATCCCTATTTAGGGGGGCATACGGGGGGAGCCTGCTCCCTCCCGTAAGGTTTTCATTTTAGCTTTGGAAAGATCCCTTTCGCAGGATTGTTATACCCCATATCCTGCATAACGTGATTAAACGACAGCTTCCACTCGGGCATAATCACGCCGAAGGTATTGTTAAGCTTGCTATTATCAAGCACTGAATATTTTGGACGAGTCGCCTTCATCGGATATTCGCCTGTGGATACTGGGAAGATCGCCACTCTGTGATCAGTTTTAAATTCGTAATATTTAGCGATCTGCACAGCAAACTCGTACCACGAAGCCTGTCCACCGCCTGTTATATGATAGATACCGCTAGCAGATGGCTCGTACGCCTGTTTCTGCCCCAATACTAGCCCTACCCCTGACGCAAGCGCTCTCGACCATGTAGGTGCGCTGAACTGATCATTCACAACGCTAAGCTCTGTGCGCTCTTTGCACATATTCAGCATAGTTAATAGGAAGTTTCGCCCCCTTGCGCCATATATCCAGCTGGTGCGAAAGATAAGATGTTTCACACCAGATTCTAATATGGCATTATCCCCTGCTACTTTACTTTTAGCGTAGATAGAGATCGGATTTACGAGATCGTTTTCATTGTATGGCGTTGTTTTATTGCCATCGTAGGCGAAATCTGTGGAGAAATGTACCATTAGTCCGCCACTCTTCTTTAGCTCGGTGGCGATAATACCTGGAGCTATCCCATTCACCTGCATAGCAAAATCGGATTTATCCTCCGCAGTATCGACAGCTGTATATCCTGCGGAGTTTACCACGATATTCGGTTTATAATCCCTCATAAATTTAACGATCTTGTCGGGCTGCGTCATATCTAGCTCTTCTATATCCACAGGCAGAACGTTACCCAACAAACTTAACTCTCGCACTAACTCATAGCCTAACTGACCGTTGGCACCTGTTACCATTATAGTTGGTTTGGACATAATCATAAACTCCTTATAGCTTCAATAGGACTAACTTTAGCGGCGGATCTTGCGGGTAAAATTCCAAACGCCAACGCAATCACCATCGACATAAATGCCGTAACGGCGAATACCGCTGGTGTAATCCGAACCTCTACAAATCCGAACGACGATATTGCAGCAGAGGCAACCCAGCCGATCGCTAGCCCCAGCAACATCCCCAAAAGTGTAATCACTATAAACTCTAAAATAAATTGAGTAAATATATCTTTTCCAGAGGCTCCGAAAGCCCTACGGATTCCGATCTCTTTAATGCGTGTCTGCGTGGCAAGGAGGAACATATTCGCCGTTACAAATCCACCAACTACAACTACAACAGATGTTATAATCACCAGAAATGCGCCTATTGCGCCCATTACAGCCACAAACATACCGCTTATCATCGACGATGTAAGGATTCGAAAATCATCCTCCTCACCCTCCGCCAGATTGTGTCTATATCGCAAAAACTCTCGTACAGACTCGGTTTGCGCCTCCACCTGCTCTGGGTCGCCAAATCGCATGCGAAGCCCCATCATAAAATTTTTGCGCCAAGCGTACTTCTTTACAAATACAGAGTCGGGGATCATCACAAAGGTATTACCACTGTCATCGCCAAGCCCTAAACTCTTCTTCTGTGCTACACCTACAACCTCGCAGACACCCTTTCCAACGGTGATCTGCTTGCCGATCGGATCATCTCCCTGAAAGAACGTCTCATTAATATATGAACCGATCACGCAGACGTTGGAGCTAAACTCGCTATCCTGCGGCGTTAGGTCTCTGCCGATCTCCACATCCCAATCCCATTCGTACTCCATACCGATAGACACAGCTTCGACCCTGGATGTCAGAGATGAGTTTTGATACGACACAAGAAGTGCTGGATTTATACGCAGTGGAGCGACAAGATATGCATCGGGAAAGTTTGCCCTAAGACCGGACACATCATCAGCAGATAACGTCATAGAGCGTGCGCCAGCCGCCATCTTCTTCTTGCCACCGCTGAATACCATCATAGAATCAGTGCCGAATAGATCCATCAGCTCTGCACCCTTTGCTATAGCAGCAGAGCCGAGGGCGGCGATAAGCGTAATACCTGCAATCCCCAGACCTATGCAGATAGCCGATAGAAAGGCTCTAGTTTTGGCTGCCCATGTGGCTCGTAACGCTTCAAAAAAAAGAGATATAGTGCGTCTAATCATAGTTTATTGACGGTAGTATTGATTAATAGTTCAAAATTATTTCGTAGCAAAATCACACTTTTGCGGAGAAATATCCTATGTGGGGGGCATATGGGGGGAGCCTGCTCCCACCCATAAAGTACTACTCGCCCCTTAATTTATCGATCTCATATGCCTTAATCTTGCGGTGCAGATATGTACGGTCTATATCGAGTAGCTGCGATGCCTTGCGCACATTCCAGCCGCAAGCCCTCAACGCCTTCAGGATATACTGCTTTTCAAATTCATCTCTAGCGTCTTTCAGCGTATTATCCATCGGAATTACGACCTCTTCGATAACAGAACCGCCCTTCTTGAGATACTCTGGCACATCAGCAACATCCAACGTATCCTTCTCTGCAAGCACGAGCATTCGCTCCACCACATTTTTAAGCTGGCGCACATTGCCTGGCCAGTCGTAGTTGCAGAAAAGCTCCACTAGCTCTGGCGAAAACTGCTTTAACGTCAGATTATTCAACGAACACGCCTCCTCTAGGAAGTGGTTCATTAAAAGAGGTATATCATCTCTGCGAACTCTTAATGGCGGCACCTCTACAGGGATAACGTTTATCCTATAGTAGAGATCCTCTCTGAAATTATTCACAGAGATCTCCGCCTCTAGATCTTTATTAGTGGCAGCGATCAAGCGGAAATCTGATGTGATCACCTCTGTGCCACCGACACGTGTAAATGTGCTATTCTCTAGCACTCGCAGGAGTTTAGCCTGCATGCTAAGCTCCATATCACCGATCTCATCTAGAAATAGTGTGCCACCATCTGCAAGCTCTACTCTGCCAAGCTTCTTAGCCACAGCATTTGTAAATGCACCCTTCTCATGCCCAAAAAGCTCGCTCTCGACAAGCTCCGACGGTACAGCCGAGCAATTTATCTCTACAAACGGTTTATCGTTCCTTTTAGAGAGCATATGTATCAGCCGTGCTACATGCTCTTTACCTGTGCCATTCTCGCCTGTTACTAGTACCCAAGCGTTTGTTGGAGCGATCTTCTCGATCTTTTTGCGCACAGAGGTGATTGCATGGCTATTACCTATCAGATCGTAGCGTTTTAATAGGTTAAATCTAGAATCTCGCAGATCTTGCATTAGGCGAAGTTTATCCTGAAGATGTTTCACAATAACGAGGATTCGCTCCATAGATAGCGGTTTTTCGAGGAAATCGTACGCCCCCCAGCGGATTGAATCGACGGCGTTCTCGATGTTGCCATGCCCAGAGATCATCACAACCTCTACGTCGGACATATACCGTTTGATATCTCGCAGCCCCTCGGTGCCATCTTTATCGGGGAGCCAGATATCAAGAAATACGACGTCAAACTGCTCATCCTTGAGGGCTTTAAACCCATCGGCGAAGTTTAGCCTGTACTGACAGGTATATCCCTCGTCCTCCAAGATCCCCTGTATTGCTAAACATATATTCTTTTCGTCGTCGATAACTAAAACTTTCATTGAGTATACTCCTTACCCATTATACGGCAAATTTATATTAAATCTAGTAAATTCGCCAACCTTACTCTCGGCTGTAATTGTGCCGCCATGTTCCTCTATAATCTTTTCGACTATCGCAAGTCCCAAGCCTGTTCCAGTCGGTTTTTTACTAAAGTATGGTACAAATATATTTTGCAGATCTTCATTGTTTATGCCGCAGCCATCATCCTGCACTGTTATCGCAACTTTACCACCACCAGCCTTCGCTATTATCTTCACGGTGCCACGCTCTTTGCTGACTGCCTGCAATGCATTCTGCACAAGGTTTACAAACACACGTTTAATCTGGTGTCTATCGCCGTGAACGATAATATTTTCAGGCACATCCACAAGGATATCCGCCCGATCTCTCATCTGAATATTTACCACCTCTCGCACAAGTGGTGCCAGCGCAAAATCTGTATAGGTAACGCTTGGCGGTTTAGCGTACATATTAAACTCATCCATCAGCTTGATAAGCTCATCCACCTCTGTCACGATCATCTGCATATTGGCGCCAACCATCTCTCGCAGTTGTGGAATCTCGATATCGTGGCTACGCTTCTTCACCCTCTCCGCAGCAAGCTTTATAGGGGTTAGTGGATTTTTCACCTCATGGGCGATCCTTGTAGCGACCTCCTTCCATAGGGTGATCCGTTGCAGATTTATCAGTGCGGTGTTGTCGTCTAGCACAAGCACCATATTGGCTATATTGCCATATGCGTCCAATATCTTTGTGACATGGGCGATAAAGATCTTCGTTTCGCCGTTGATCTCGATCGGATGGTTGGCAATTCGCTCAAGATCAGAGCTATCGGCAAAGTTTTTCAACATCGTCGTAGCCATCTCCTGCGTAGAGCCGCCGACCGTCTCCATAAGCTCCTCGGCGTAGTCGTTTGCCTTGAGTACATTAAACTCAGGATCGAATAGGAAGAGTGCCGAATCAACGTTGCGGTAGATCGTATCTATATACTTCTTATCTCTTGATATCTGCGTTAATGCGCTATCGAGATCCTCGTTCTTCTTATGTAGCTCTAGTGAACGTTCCTTCAGATTGGACGCCATCGAGTTGAATGCTTTCGATAGTATCGCAATCTCATCGCGTCCCATTGCAGTCACCTTTGTATCCAAGTTTCCGCTTGATATGCCATCTGCCGCCGCTGCAAGCTCCTTCAGCGGTTCGGAGATCCCTCTAACAAACCTGATACTGCCATACATCGAGGCAAACATTATTAGGAGTGCTATCAGGAATTGAAATATGTTAAATGAGGTGCTTACTGGGTGAGAATAGAACTTAAGCTGCCTCATTAGCTCGTACATATTAAAGATTACGTCGTTCCCCTCTACGATCTTAGGCGTTGTGACAACGACGGTAAATACAGCCCCCTGCACGTCGTTCATTATATCTCGTGTGGGGCTACCGCACCAGTAGACAGGCGCCGCCTGCACCATGCTAAATCCGCACCTTGTGCCAGTATTTAGTACATAGCTGAGTGTTTCATTGTCGATAAAGGAGAAGAGTACCCCCTTCTTATACTGCTGTGTAAACTCTCTCTTATTTTTAGAGTAGTATGTGACACCATCAAAAAATCTATTATCCACATACCCTTTGGTAATATTCTGAAATATCGGAATATTATCGTTACTCACCTTGATCGATTCAGCAAGGGTAACGGTCTGCCTCTCGAGCTTATCTAACATCTCATACTGATACGCTTCGGAGAGTTTAATAGCCTCATTCACCGTTCGGTTTACATTCTCG
>JAITWF010000171.1 GCA_031285415.1 Deferribacteraceae bacterium | reverse complement strand
ATAGAAATAAGTATAATTATAGAAGATAATATTAGGCGGTATAATGTTGGACGGCATTGATCATCGACAGTTAGCAAAGCTAAAGGATGGGCTCGAGGATATAGATCTTTTTCTAAAGGAGATCGAGGATGTCCTTGAGCTTTTAGAGCTGGAGACCGATCCAGACAAGGAGTTTGCCTGTAGATTGCGCCTTATACAGCTACAGCAGCATATCGAAACGATCTCTACAGGGTTTGTGTCGCCACAGCTGAAACATCAAAGAAAACTAACATCATAAAAAACTCAACAGTACAGGACGGATATGAACAGAGAACTAGCACCACGTGTAAATCCTAAGGATTACGAATCATCGACCTATCAATTTTGGCTTGAAAAGAAGCTTTTTCATGCGGATGAGACCTCCTCTAAGCCGCCGTACTCGATAGTAATTCCACCGCCAAACGTCACAGGTTCGCTTCATATGGGGCATGCCCTCAATAGCACTATTCAAGATATTCTTATCCGCTTTCACAAGCTAAAGGGGTATGAAACGATGTGGATCCCTGGCACCGACCATGCAGGGATCGCTACGCAGAACGTTGTGGAGAAACGCCTTGCCGCAAAGGGGATTAAACGCCTAGAGATGGGCAGAGAGGCGTTTGTTGATGAAGTTTGGAAGTGGAAAGAGGAATCTGGTGGCGCTATCATCGGGCAGTTGAAGGCTCTTGGTGCCGCCTGTGATTGGGATAGAGAGCGCTTTACGATGGATGATTCGCTCTCGAAGGCTGTTCGCAAGGTATTCACAACCCTCTACAAAGAGGGGCTGATATATAGATCAAACTATATGGTAAACTGGTGTGTGCATTGCAACACCGCACTATCGGATCTTGAGGTGGAGTTTGAAGATCACAACGATTTTCTATACCATATGAGATATCCGCTGGAGGATGGCTCTGGCTTTGTAGAGATCGCTACAACTCGCCCCGAGACATACTTGGCAGACTCTGCCGTCGCCGTAAACCCAGAAGATGAGCGGTTTAATCATCTCATAGGAAAAAGGGTGACACTGCCGCTACTAGATCGCGCGATACCGATAATAGGCGATAGCTACGTTGAGATCGAGTTTGGCACTGGTTGCCTAAAGGTGACTCCAGGGCACGATCAGAACGACTTTGAGATAGGTAAACGCCATAATCTAGAGGAACTCTCCTGCATGGATGAGAATGGAATCATTACTGTGGGTGAGTTTACAGGGCTTGATAGGCTGAAAGCTCGTGAAATGGTGGTTGAGCGGTTCAAAGAGTTAGGATTTATGGGCGAGATAAAGCCGCTGACGCACAGTGTGGGGCATTGCTATAGATGTCATACAGTGGTGGAGCCTCGTATCTCTATGCAGTGGTTTGTAAAGGTGCAGCCTCTGGCGGATGAGGCTATTAAGGCCGTTCAGAGTGGGCAGACTCGCATTGTGCCAAAGCAATGGGAGAATAGCTACTTTGAGTGGATGTTTAATATTCGTGACTGGTGCATATCGAGGCAGATCTGGTGGGGGCATAGGATCCCTGCATGGCACTGCAAAGAGTGCGAACATATAACGGTATCAGAGACCGACGTAGTGAAGTGCGAAAAGTGTTCAAGCGTCAATATCGAGCAGGAGACAGACGTTCTCGATACATGGTTCTCCTCTGCGCTATGGCCGTTCTCCACGCAGGGGTGGCCAGATATGACGCCTACGCTACAGAAGTTTTACCCTACAAACGTTCTCGTGACAGCGTTCGACATCCTATTTTTCTGGGTGGCACGGATGATGATGATGGGGACGAAGTTTATGGGGGAGGTGCCGTTTAAAGATGTTTACATCCACGCCCTTGTAAGGGATCAGCATGGACAGAAGATGAGCAAAACGAAGGGGAACGTTATAGATCCACTTCTGATGATCGATAAATTTGGTGCAGATGCATTTCGCTTTGCCCTTGCAGCCTTTGCCGCACAGGGTAGGGATATCCGATTAAGTGAAGATCGGATCGAGGGGTATCGCAACTTCGTAAATAAGATCTGGAACGCCTCACGGTTCGTCTTTATGAATCTGGGCGAGACCGTTCCTGCTATAAAAGATAGTGATCTACGTGATGAAGATCGCTGGATACTGCACCAACTCTCAGAGATGATTAAACAGGTAGAGCTATCTATCAATGAGTACGCCTTTAATGAGGCAGCTTCAGGGCTATATCAGTTCTTCTGGACGTACTTCTGTGATTGGTATGTAGAGCTTATAAAGGAGCGATTATATAAGGATGACGCTAAAGAGGCGGCACTTGCAACGGCTGGATATGTGCTAGAGAAGGCGTTGATCGCAATGCACCCATTTATGCCGTTCCTCACAGAGCATATCTGGCAGCACCTCACAGGCGGCGAGACTATTATGAGGGCGGAGTATCCTGCGCCAGCGTATAGCTTCCCAGAGTCTGCTACTACTATAGATCAGGCGATAGAGCTTATCCGCCTTGTTCGTAATATTCGTGGTGAGTATAACGTCAACCCTGGCACGCCATTGGATGTTTTTATAACTACAACCGACGAGCAGACGAAGAGGGTGTTTACAGATAAACTGCCACTTATCAAGCGGATGGCAAGGGTGAATGAACTGACATTCGTGGATAGTGCGCCAGAGAAGGCGGCTTCACAGGCGGCTGTGCTTTATGCCCTATATATACCGCTCTCTGGGCTTGTGGATACAGAGGCGGAGCTTGCGAAGCTGAATAAAGAGCTTTTAGCGTTGGAGAAAGATCTTAATCTGTACGCTGGGAAGCTTCAAAATGAGCGTTATCTAGCAAAGGCTTCGCCAGAGGTTATAGCGAAGGATCGCCAGAAGGTATCTGACGTTGAGAGCCAGATAGCGAAGGTGAAAGAGGCGATGGCGTCATTTCAATAGCACTCCCCCCCTTGAGGGGGAGTTGAATGTAGGGGCGGGGTCAGCCCGCCCAATAGAGTGTTAGAGGTGCTTATGCATACATTTTTTGACGCTACTACTATAAAAGATGAATACGATGTTGTGATAATCGGCGGAGGCCCTGCTGGCTGTACAGCGGCGATCTATACCTCGAGGGATGAGCTATCGACATTGGTGCTTGAAAAGTCCGCCCCTGGTGGACAGATGGGGATTACTGCGCATGTTGATAACTATCCAGGGTTCAACGAGACGATCTCTGGATACGATCTATCGATCAGATTCCACGAGCATGCAAAACGGTTCGGAGCAACCTTTAAATACGGCATGTGTACCGATCTACAGGTCGATGGTGCGCAGAAATTGGTATATATAGAGGGTAGAGTTAAACCTGTTGCCGCAAAAGCTGTCATAATAGCCACAGGCTGCACCCCAAGAAAGCTTAATGTGGATGGCGAGAGCAAGTTCTTTGGGCGTGGAGTGTCGACGTGCGCTAGCTGCGACGGCGGTTTTTATAAAGATAAGATCGTCGCAACCGTTGGTGGTGGCGATACAGCGCTAGAGGAGACTGCATATTTAACTCGTTTTGCAAGTAAAGTCTACCTAATTCACCGTCGTGATGAGTTCAGAGCCTCCAAGATTGCGCAACGCCTAGTAAAAGAGGATCCGAAGATTGAGATAGTATACGATAGTGTAGTTACCTCTATAAATGGTGAAAAGACCGTCTCCTCTGTATCGGTAGAGAATGTGAAAACTCATGAAAAGAGTGAGTTTACAGTAGATGGCATGTTTATATTTATCGGGCAGGAGCCGCAGGTGGCACCATTTGATAAAGTATTGCCAGTGAACAACTCTGGCTTTATCATCGCTGGAGAGGATACCTGCACGCCGCTAGCTGGCGTATATGTGGCTGGCGATATCCGTGCGAAGGAATTTCGCCAGATCGGTACTGCTATATCAGATGGTATTGTTGCCGCTAGAATGGCGGTAAGATATTTACAGGAATTAAATGTCTCACACTCCTGAAGCACGAGGGTACTGCCGACTAGTTGGCACCCCTATAGGAAATCTTTCAGATTTTACCCCTCGAGGTCTCTCTGCTATTCGAGAGGCGGATATTATATTCGCCGAGGATACTCGCACCGCAAAGGCACTTTTGCACCACTTTGAGATCTCTAAACCGATCGAGTCTTATCACAAAGATAACGAGCAGACGGCAGTATACAGCGTGCTTTCGCAGATTAAGGCTGGCAAAAGGGTTGCGCTTATTAGTGAAGCTGGCATGCCGTGCGTGAGTGACCCTGGATTTCTACTAGTTCGAACGCTTATGGAGCAGGGGATACCGTTTGAAGTTGTATCAGGGGTGAGTGCTGCAGTACATGCTTCAGCTGCCTCTGGGCTTTGCGAGAGTGGACAGTACCTGTTCGCTGGATTTTTGCCACATAAGGGGGCAGAAAGGGCGTTGGAGCGGTTTATATCGATCCCATTTCCGATAGTCTTTTACGAGTCGCCATATAGGGTGAAAGATACTGTGGAGCTGCTACTGAAACATTTCCCTGCACCTATTGCTGTCTGCCGAGAGCTGACGAAGCTACACGAAGAGATAGTATGGGTGCATAGCATGGAGGAGTTTGATAAGGTCACTATCAGGGGGGAGTTCTGCCTTGTGGTGAATAACTCAAAGGCGACGGAGGCTGCGCATACTACGGCTATCGACGCTGAAAAGATCGCAAAGATACTGATAGATAGCGACGTGCCAAATAAAACGATAGTTGAAACGCTGAAAGCTATCGGCGTAAAGCGAAATGAGGCGTATGAAATAGTAGAAAGAATTAAAATCAGTTGCTAAATTTTCATTTTTTTCTTATTATGAAAGTTATTACTATAAAATCAAGGTTGTGAATGTGTTAGAAACGGTAGTGCAGCAATTTTTGAACGGTCTTACTTTAGGGGGTATCTATGCGCTGATTGCGCTTGGATACACGATGGTTTATGGAATCGTAAAGCTTATAAACTTTGCACATGGCGATATCTTTATGCTCGGTGCATTTATGGGGCTGATGGTAGCCTCGCAGTTTACCAATAACTTTTTTATTATCGTGATCGTTGCTATGGCGATCTGTGCGGTGGTGGGGCTATTGGTAGAGAAGACGGCGTATCGCCCACTTAGGGAGTCGAAACCTAAGAATATGATCTTCACTGCAGTGGTGGTGGTTCTGATCCTTGCAGTTGCATTTATATCGAAAACCTCCGTTGCGAATCTCTTTGATAATCCATCGATATTCATCGGACTTGCCGTGTTTATCGTATTTACGGCGTGGCTCGTGCGTGGTAGGCTGAAATCATCTAATAAAGGCGGCTCTTCACGTATAAATGCGCTTATCAGTGCTATCGGTATGTCGATCATTATCTCTAATATGGTTGCGCTTATCAGAGGGCCGCAGAGGGCGACCTATCCAGAGGTTATCTCGCTTGGGAATATCACCTTCGGCACGATCACTATATCGATGTTGCAGATCTTTATAATCCTCTCATCGCTAGTGCTTATGTGCATTCTATATGTTGTAGTGCATAAAACAAAGGCTGGCGTAGCTATGCGAGCGGTCTCACAGAACGCCGACGCAGCACGCCTGATGGGGATAAACCCTAATAAGATCATCGCATTCACCTTCGCTATGGGCTCTGCCCTTGCGGCGGCGGCTGGCGTACTTGTGGGGGTATACTATACGGTTGCAGACCCTACTATGGGCAATATGTACGGCTTAAAGGCATTTGTAGCAGCTGTTTTGGGTGGGATAGGCAGTATCCCTGGTGCAATGGTGGGGGGCGTAATCCTTGGTGTGGCGGAGGTTTTCGGCGTCGCCTTTATCGCTCCATCGTTTCGAGACGCTATCGCCTTTGGGATACTGATACTTATATTAATTGTCAAACCTTCGGGGATTTTTGGCAGCAAAGCTAAGGAGAAGGTGTGATGGATCTGATATTTAATAGCTACGTTCTGCAAATTATAACGATGTGCAGTATAAATATAATAATAGTGCTGGGATTAAACCTGATAACAGGCGTTACAGGGCAGCTGTCCCTTGGGCATGCAGCATTTGCAAGTATTGGCGCATATGCCTCTACACTCCTTATGCTAAATCTGGGGCTTCCATTCTTTCTGGCTCTCCCTTTAGGCGCATTGGTGGCTGGAGTATCAGGATTCTTCCTAGGGGTACCGATCTTGCGCCTTCGTGGCGACTATCTGGCGATCGCAACGCTCGGATTCTGTGAGATAGTGCGAGTGGTATTCCTAAACCTCAAGATTACAAGGGGCGCATTAGGTATAAGCGGCATTCCGCACCATACCACCCCATTGATAGCGGCGGTATTGGCGATACTATCGATAGCGTTTATGTTTAATATGGAGAATTCAAGGTTTGGGCTTGCCCTCAAGAGCATTCGTGAGGATGAGATCGCCTCCGAGATGATGGGGATAAATATCGCTAAGTATAAGATTATGGCGTTTGCGATCGGCTCTGCCTTTGCTGGGCTTGGCGGCGCACTGTACGCATGCCAGATCACCTTTATCAGCCCTGTAGATTTTGGGTTTATGAAGTCGGTCGAGCAGCTCTGCATGCTGGTACTAGGTGGCATGGGCAGTATCGTTGGCGTTGTGGCAGGGTCGATAATACTTACAAGTATCCCTGAGCTACTTCGTTTCGCCTCAGAGTACCGCATGGTGATGTATGGGATCGTGCTTATTATGATTATGGCATTCCGTCCGCAGGGACTTTTTGGGAATATAAAGGTGAACCTGTGATATTAGAACTAAATAATGTGACAGTGCGCTTTGGTGGGCTTACCGCCGTCGATAATGTGTCGTTTAACGTAGAAGATAATGCGATCATGAGCCTGATAGGGCCGAACGGTGCAGGGAAGACGACGGTCTTCAACCTAATCACAGGCGTATATCGACCTACAGAGGGGGATATCCTCTACAAAGGCGCAAAGATACAGGATAAAAAGCCGTACCAGCGTACTCGCATGGGGATCGCTCGGACGTTTCAGAATATCAGACTCTTTAAACAGCTGACTGTAACGGAAAACTTGATCCTTGCTATGCACCCACTGCGTAATATCAATATGTTTGAATCGATCTTCCGCCTGCCAAGGTTCTTTAGAGAGCGCAAAGAGGTGATCGCAAAGGCGGAGAGCTATCTAGAATACGTTAATCTGCTAGATTACAAGAATGAGAGAGCTGAAAATCTGCCGTACGGCAAGCAGAGAGAGCTTGAGATCGTGCGTGCAATCGCCACTGGGGCGGATCTGCTACTATTAGATGAGCCTGCCGCAGGGATGAATCCGCAGGAGACCACGCAGTGCATGCACTTTATCAAGCGGATACGTGACGAACTCAATAAGACGATCCTCCTTATCGAGCATGACATGACACTCGTTATGGGGATCTCCGACGAGGTAACGGTGCTTGATTACGGTAAGAAGCTTGCAGAGGGGCTACCTCACGATGTGCAGAACGATCCGTTGGTTATCGAGGCGTATTTGGGCGGAGGCGTAGCTCATGTTGAAGATTAATGATATACATACAAAATATGGCAATATTCCAGCCCTTCAAGGGGTGACGATCGAGGTAAAGGCAGGGGAGATCGTCACTATAATCGGTGCGAATGGGGCAGGGAAGACGACCACCCTTAATAGTATCTCTGGGCTTGTGCGTGCCTCGAAAGGCTCGATACTTTTTATGGACGAGGATATAACGAATACGCCGACGGATAAGATAGTGGCGAAAGGGCTTGTACAGTCTCCAGAGGGGCGGCAGATCTTCCCACAGCTGACGGTGCATGAGAATATTATGCTTGGGGCGTACCTTCGCAAAGATAAACATGAGATAAAGGAGGAGCTAGACCATGTTCATAGCCTCTTCCCACGTCTCTACGAGCGCAGAAAGCAGCTCGGCGGTACCCTCTCTGGTGGTGAGCAGCAGATGCTCGCAATGGGTAGGGCGTTAATGAGTAAGCCGAAGTTACTACTATTAGATGAACCATCTCTAGGTCTGTCGCCGATCTTCGTGCAACATATCTTTGAGGTGATCAAGAAGATAAATTCACAGGGTACGACGATCCTTTTGGTGGAGCAGAATGCGCATATTGCGTTATCGATCGCAAACCGTGGCTACGTCATGGAGACAGGCAGAATCACTGGCGAAGATGACGCAAAGACACTTTTAAAAGAGGATAGTATTCGCAAGGCATATTTGGGGCATTAGCACACTGGAAGGGGTGAACACCCTCCCCTTGAGGGAGGGTCGAAGCTTTAGCTTCGGGG
>JAITWF010000170.1 GCA_031285415.1 Deferribacteraceae bacterium | reverse complement strand
ATAAATATGCAGAGGGGTATCCAGGCAAACGCTACTACGGCGGCTGTCAGTGCGTAGACGTTGTAGAGGATCTTGCAATCGCTCGCACGAAGGAGCTTTTTGGCGCAGAGTACGTTAACGTACAGCCACACTCTGGCTCTCAGGCAAACCTTGCAGCACTCTACTCTGTACTGCAAAATGGCGATACGATCCTTGGTATGAACCTCTCCCACGGCGGTCACCTCACCCACGGTAGCCCTGTAAACTTCTCTGGCCGATTCTTTAATGTAGTCCCTTACGGCGTCTCTCAAGAGAAAGAGACGATCGATTATAACGAGGTTGAGAGGCTTGCAGTTGAGCATAAACCGAAGCTAATACTAGCTGGCGCAAGCGCATACCCACGTACGATCGATTTTAAAGCGTTTCGTGACATAGCTGATAAAGTTGGCGCAATATTTATGGTCGATATGGCGCACATTGCAGGGCTTGTAGCCGCTGGCGTACACCCTAGCCCTGTGCCATACGCCGATATCGTGACCACTACCACTCATAAAACACTTAGAGGGCCAAGAGGTGGCTTGATCATGTCGAAAGAGGCTTTCGGCAAGAAGATCGCCTCGCAAATATTCCCTGGATTTCAGGGTGGGCCTCTTATGCACATAATTGCAGCGAAGGCTATCGCTATGAAGGAGGCTCTCTCGCCAGAGTTCAAAGAGTATGGCAAGCAGGTAGTGAAAAACTCTAAAGTACTCGCAGAAACCATTGCCTCTAGGGGCTTTCGCCTTGTATCTGGCGGTACAGACAATCACCTATTCCTAGTGGATGTATTTTCAAAGAATGTAACTGGTAAAGATGCACAGGTTACGCTTGATAAGGCGAATATCACCACAAATAAGAATACAATTCCATATGAAACACAGAGCCCAATGGTGACCTCTGGCGTGCGTATCGGCACAGCCGCTGTGACAACTAGAGGGATGAAAGAGGCTGAGATGCGTATTATCGGCAATCTTATCGCCGATGTACTTGAAAACATCTCTGATGAGGCGAAGATCGCAACAGTGAAAGATGAGGTTATCGCACTGACTAAGAAATTCCCATTGTATACAGGATTATAGAGATGTCACGTCCAAGCTGGGATGAATATTTTATGGAGATGGTGCAGGTGGTAGCCTCTCGTGCCACCTGTGTGCGCCGCAAGGTGGGCGCAGTGTTAGTGCAGGATAATAGGATACTTGCAACTGGCTATAACGGTGCGCCGAAGGGCGTTACACATTGCGACAAGGCTGGTTGCATGCGTCAGGCGCAGAATATCCCCTCTGGTGAGCGTCATGAGATCTGTAGAGGGCTTCATGCCGAGCAGAATGTGCTGATACAGGCGGCTGTCTACGGCGTGCCTGTTGCTGGAGCGACGATCTATTGCAGCAATAAACCGTGCAGTATCTGTACTAAAATGCTGATTAACGCCGATATCCATAGGATAGTATACTTGGAAGATTATCCCGATCCGTTGGCGGATGAGCTTCTTAAATTTGCTGATATAAGATCGCTACACTACATTAAGGGCGAGTGATATGCGTTTTCACGGTATTCATCCGTTCGATGGGAAGAGCTTTACCAACTCAAAAGAGGTGGAGATCCTTCCTATCACTGCTGGCGACGAGTACTATATATCGTTAACGCAGCATATAGGTGCGCCAGCGAAGCCTATAGTAACGAAGGGGCAGAGTGTGCAGGCTGGAGAGCTGATCGCAGAGGCGAACGGCTTTATCAGTGCAAATATTCATGCCTCTGTCTCTGGTACTATCGTATCTATCGGGTATGGTGATTATCCAGTCTCTGGAAAGGCTCCATCTATTGTGATAAAAGCCTCGGAGGAGCAGGGTAGTGTGCAGCCGATACCGAAAGAGGCGACGTCGCTCGCTGATATTGCCAAGCTAGCTGGTATTGTAGGGATGGGTGGGGCGATGTTCCCTGCCCATGTTAAATTATCACCTAAGAGCCAGCTTGATACACTTATCATAAACGGCGCAGAGTGCGAACCGTTCCTCACCTGCGATCATCGCACTATGGTCGAGCGTGCGGCGGATATTATCGCTGGCGCAAAGATTATAAAGGACGCTTTAAATATAGAGCGTGTCGTTATCGGCGTAGAGGGGAATAAACCTGACGCTATCGACGAGCTTCTTCAAGCCTCCGACGATGTCGAGGTGGTTGAGCTGCCTCAAATCTACCCACAGGGCGGCGAAAAACAGCTGATACAGTACGTTTTAGGTAAAGTTGTGCCAGAGGGTAAGCTTCCTGCCGATATTGGCGTATTGGTGCATAATGTAACTACTGTTTGTGCTATCTTTGACGCATATAAGTTGCGAATTCCGTGCATTCGGCGCGTGGTCACTATTACAGGCAGGGTGCAGAGTCCGAAGAATATCTTAGCCCCACTTGGCACCCCTATCTCAAGATTAATCGAATTTTGCGGCGGCACAAAGGATGATAATATAAAGGTGATCCTCGGTGGGCCTATGACAGGCTTTGCTGCGCATAGCCTCTCGATACCTACATATAAAGGGATGAATGGCGTTGTGGTGATGAGTGGCAGAGCTGTGACTCCACCACAGAGGGCGTGTATACGCTGTGGACGGTGCGCAAGGGCGTGTCCAGCAAACCTCTCGCCAGTTACGCTAGAGAACTTTGCAGCAAATAATATGTATCCAGAGCTTTTAAAGTGGAAACTCCTTAGCTGTATAGAGTGTAGCGCATGCAACTACGTATGTCCATCGGCAAGACCTTTAAAGACGCTCTTTCGGCTTGCTAAAAAACCTGTGATGGAGCTTTTAAAAAGATAATGAGCAAATTAATTATAACGCCCTCTCCACATATACACTCTGGTGCAAATTCAGCGAATATCATGCTAATCGTGGTGGCGGCACTGCTTCCTGCGGTCTGTGCGTCGATCTACTTTTTTGGCACCACTGCTATTATACTGTACGCAGTCTGCATTATTAGCTCGATCGTATTTGAGGCGGCATTCAACAAGATCGCCTCTCGTGCCGATACGACTAACGATTGGAGTGCGCTTCTGACTGGGCTTCTGCTCGCTATGAATCTTCCTCCCGAGCTTCCACTGTGGATTGCGGTGATAGGGAGCTTCGTATCGATAGTTGTAGCAAAGATGGTCTTTGGTGGATTAGGGGGAAACCCATTCAATCCTGCGCTTGTGGGGCGTGTGTTTGTGTTGATATCGTTTCCTGCGCAGATGACATCGTATGTGCTGCCCTTTGGGGTAGACGGCGTAAGCTCTGCCACGGTGTTATCAGCGGCTAAAACGTATATGCAGGCTGGCGATGGGCTTCTGATAGGCTTTCAACTGCCCGATATTATGCCGATGATAATAGGCTCGACCTCTGGATCGCTAGG
>JAITWF010000120.1 GCA_031285415.1 Deferribacteraceae bacterium | reverse complement strand
CAGCGTTTAGGCATGCTTTCGCAATCTCATAGTGATACTTCGTTTGGGCTGCGATCGTAACGGCGTCTACCAGTGGGAGAAGCTCGTTAAAAACTGTAAACCCTGGCACACCTAACCGTGCCGCATGAGAGCCAACCGCTTCACTATCGGCGTCGCAGATCCCTGCAAGCTTCATATTGGGGATATTGCCGTAAAGATTTAGGTGGTGCTTCCCCATCTTACCTAAACCGATTAAACCCATCTTAATCATTGTTATTGCTCCAAGATGCAGAACGTATAATGCCACGTTTGCTATCAACATTCACAAAGTTTCTAAACTCAACGATCTCTGGAAACTGCACTAGCTCCCCAAGCTTCTCACGAGCGTCGTTCAGTAGTAAACTCTTATCCGTCAATATATTCACCGCTCTCTTGATCTCCGCTCTAGTTTCGGCGTTAATCCCTCGGCGGCGCATACCCACAACATTTAAACTAACGATAACATCGTTTAAAACTGTGCAGAACGGCGGCACATCCTTCCCCGATCTTGATAGTGCAGAGATCATCGCCCCCTTGCCAACTCTCGAGAATTGGTGCGTGCCAACAAGCCCAGAGATAACAACGTAATCCCCCACCTGAGTATGCCCAGAGATCTGCGAACCGCCAGCGATTATAACGTTATCCCCCACCTTGCAATCGTGCGCAAGGTGCGAATACGCCATAAAGAAGCCGTTGTCGCCCACAACAGTAATACCATCCTCCTTTGTGGAGGCTCTGTGCATTGTGGCAAACTCACGTATTATGCAGTTTTTTCCCACTTTAAGCCGTGTAGGCTCGCCTTTATAGCTGACATCCTGCGGAGCTCCACCGATGTGAGCATTAGGCGATAGCATTGTGCCTTCGCCAATCTCGGTATAGCACTCCACGGTTGCCTTTGCGCCGATCTTAACGCCAGAGTGCAGTACGCAACCAGCTCCGATATATGCCATAGGTCCTACTTCAACGTCAGAGGCAAGCTCTGCCGACGGATCGATATACGCTGTAGGGTGTATCATATAGTTTATTGTCCTCTTCTTAAAACTGCACTAAGCTGTGCGGCACAGGCTATTTCACCATCGACTGTAGCAGTACAGTCCATCCACCAGAAATCTTTCCTCTTCTTCACGAGCTTCGCCTCCATGATAAGCTGATCTCCAGGAACGACCACTCGGCGAAACTTCGCCTCACTGATCCCCATAAAGAGTACGCTCACATCGTCGCCCCAGTTATCTTTCTGCTGATTGTACGCCATAAAGCACGATGTCTGCGCCAACGCCTCGATCATCAATACCCCTGGCATAACAGGGTTGGTTGGGAAGTGTCCGCTAAAGAACTCCTCATTTGCAGTAACGTTTTTCAGAGCCTTAACGTACTCGTCTTCACAGATTAGTATCCGATCTACTAATAAGAATGGGTATCTGTGCGGTAGTACCTTCTTTATAAAGTTAATGTCCATATTTTTCACCATATCTTTTATAGGCGAGCAGACCTCGCCCCTACATTGGCGGCAGTTGTGCGCATTACTGTAGGGGTGGGGTTGGCCCACCCATTTATATCATTCCCCTATCTTCTTTTCTAACGCAATAATTCTCTTCTTCATCTCCGGCAGCTGTTTCGCCGCTGCCACCTGTCTAGCCCAATCTTTGATCGGCTGCATAGGGGTGCCACCAATATTAGCCTTATCCTCTATGGTGCCATGCACGCCCGATTGTGCGGCGATAGAGACGAATGAGCCGACCGTTGCGTGGTCTGCAATCCCCACCTGTCCGCCCATAAACACGTAATCGCCTATTATAGTCGATCCACTGATCCCTGTCTGGCTTGCGATAAAGCAGCCTGTGCCGATCTGCACATTGTGGGCAACCTGACAGAGATTATCGATCTTGGTGCCAACGCCGATCACAGTCGAGCCGATCGTGCCTCTATCGATCGTGCTATTGGCACCGATCTCCACATGATCTTTCAGTACCACATTCCCCTTGTGAGGGATCTTCGTTGGAATCTGCCCTGGAACGAAGCCAAATCCGTCGGAGCCGATACTCGCACCAGCTAGGATTATCACATGGTTACCGATCTCGGCGTTATCATATATTACTACATTCGGGTAGATAATGCAATTTTCGCCGATAGATACGTTCTCGCCGATCACAACACCAGGATATATGCGTGTGCCCTTTCTGATAGATGATCCATCGCCAACTGATACGAAATCACCAATAGATACGCCATCTTCGACAGTTGCACCCTCTACGATAGAGGCTTTCGGTGAGATTGTGTATTTATGCGGCTTCTCTGGGATGAAGTAGTTTAGTAGCGATACGATCGCAAGGCGATGGTTCTTCACAACGATAAACGGCTTCCCCTTTGTGTCGACTGAATCATCTGGCACGATATATGCGGCAGCGGCACCAGAGGCTAGTTCATAAAGCTTAGGAGTGCCTAGAACCGATATTGTACCCTCTTTCTGCTCATTTGGCAGACTTAGCCCCGATATCTCGATATCGTCGCCAGAAATTGTACTATCTAGTAGTTTTGCTATCTCTGATAATTTAGCCATATATACCCCATATATAGATGGGCGGGCAAACCCCGCCCCTACTTCTTAGCGTTAAACTGCTTATTATATGCTGCTATAACATCATCTGTAATATCGGTCACATCAGGCCCGTACGCAAGCATCTGTTTGTGGAACACTGCGTCGCACTTTGAAGCCTTTGCCACTGTAGCGATCACGCCGTTCAGATCTTTGAATACGCTTGATAGAAGTTCGTCGTTCTTCTTCTGTGCATCGGCGGTTGCTGTGCGCATAGCGGTTTCAACCTCAACAGCTTTCTTCTGTAGAGCTTCGATCTTGGTCTGTTTTGCAGCGTCGGCAAGCACCTTCTCCTGCGCTCTATAGTCGTTTTCCAGCTTTGTGTACTCATCTCTTAGCGGCTGAATCTTCTCATTCAACGTCACCTCATAGGCACGCATATCCTCAGACGCTTTCTTGCCTGCGTCGGATGTCATAACGCAACGCTCCATGTCGATAATTGCGATCTTCGCCTGCGCCATAGCACTTGTTGCTATCATAGTCATTGCGAATACTGTTAGAACGATAAAAAACTTTTTCATATATAATTCTCCTTATTTAAAAAGCACTGCCAATAGAAAATTCCCACAACGCCTGGTCTTCGTCCTCTTTCTTATCGAGTTTATACCCATACTCTAATCTAATCAATCCCATCGGTGTAAAGAAGCGTATCCCTGCGCCAAGTGTCTTGCGAGGTGGCGTCGAGAAGATCGCCTGATCTTCGTCGTAAACCTGTCCAATGTCAAGGAACATTACCCCCCTGATAGTTAGGTTGCCATCAAAGATCGGTCGCCATAGCTCTAAATTCGCCTGATAATATTTATTACCGCCGTACGGCTCTCCATTTGAATCTTTTGGGCTTATTTCACGAGAGTTAAACCCTCGCACAGAGTACATTCCACCCAGCACAAATCGCTCCTCTATCGGTAGCGGTTCGTCGGAGAGCGACCAGATCTGCCCCCCCTCCACATGAAGCGTGCCGACAAACGAGTTTACAATCGGCTTATAGTATGTTCCACCCACTAAAAGCTTGATAAAATCAGAGTCTCCGCCAAGCACTGTGCCAGCGAACTTCGTACTCAAGTTCATCTTCAAGCCGTTCGTCGGGTCGATATTATTATCCAGCTTTGAATACGAGATCGAAGGGGTAAAGGCGTTTACTATGTGAAACCCCTCCTGCCTCTTTACATATTCAGAGGTGCGATCGCTTACATCGCTAATCGTAATCTCATCGTGAGATAGAGCATAGCGCATAAATAGTCGCCTCTTTATCGGCTGATGACCGACGCTGACCACGCCCCCCACCAACGTTTTATCATATTCGCTAGTGAACTGGCTATAGTATTGATCTTCGTATTCGTAACTTCTCGAGTATACCTCAAAGCTTGCAGAGTACGGTTTATCCAGCACCCAAGGGTCGTCGTAGCCGAGTACAAAATCTCTGCGATCCTCAGTAAACTCTGCCGAAGCTCTAGCTGTAGATCCGAAGCCGAATACGTTCGCCCTTGCGACCTCAAATCTGCCGCCAAGCTCCTCCGCCGAAGAGTAGCTTATGATAAGATTAAGGCTTCCAAGCTTCCTCTCCTTTACATCCACGATTATATCTTTAGAATCGCCATCGGCGTTGCGCTCTGATATATTCACTAGCTCATAGTAGCCTGTAGTATAGAGGTTTGCCTGCCCCTCCTGCAAGAGCTTGCTATTATAGGTCTCCCCCTCTGATATATCAAACTCTCGACGAAGTACATTATCCCTCGTAACCTCATTGCCAGTGAAGATAATCCTATTAACTTTGAAGATATTCCCCTCTTCTACATTATAGGTGATATTCACGGCGTTGCCGACCTGCTCAAAGAGCACCTGCCCATCGATATTGGCGTTTGCGTAGCCCCTTTCGGTGTACAGATCTGTCAACTTGCGTAGGTCGTTCTGATATGCCGATACGTCGAAATCGCCGCCAGCCTTTAAAGTTGTAGCCGCCTCAAGCTCTGCTGCGGTATACTCATTATCTTTATTGACAAACCTTATATTTGATACTGTAAATTTGGGTCCCTCTTTTATTCGCACGAGGTAGTTCATGCGAGCAGGATCCTGCTGAAACGCTATCTCCTGTTCGCCGATCTCCACCTGCGCATACCCCTTTGATAGGTAGAACTGGCGAAGTAGCTCCCGATCTAGCTCCGTTTTATCTCGCATAACGGTACCGCTCGAGTTCATGAACGACCAGAAATCTTTCTCCTGCGTCTGCATGACCGCCTTTAGCTCGTCATCGGAGAACTTTTCGTTGCCGTAGAACCAGATATTGTAAACTCTTGACCTCTTCCCCTCTTCAATATCAAATATGAGGTTTACAGAGTTTTCGTTGCGGTACTGTATAGTATAATCGATCTTAACGTTATAATACTGCTCATTTTCGTAGTTATCTTGAATATTTTTAACTGTCAGCCCAAGCTGGGTTAGGTTCAGCGCACCGCCGATCTCGACAGCGAGTAGCCCCATCAGCGTTTCATCCGTCACCTTATCGTTGCCGTTAAAGTCGATAAAGGCGATAAGTGGGGTCTCCTGAAGCATATATGTGAGTACAAATTCACTCCCCTGAACGTCGGCGTCGACGTTAATTTCAGAGAAGTATCCAGTTTCATGTAGCTTCTTTACGGTGCTATTAATCTTTACAGGATCAAACTCTGATCCAGCTGTCATAAGGTACGGTACGATCCTAGAGTCTGGGATCCGTTTATTGCCAGAGATCGCCACCCTATCGATAGTTACAGCGTAGGAGAGCGATGAAAATAGTAGCAGTATCAGTAGTGCTAAAAAACCTCTCATTGCAACCCCAATGCGCTTAATATCTCTTTAGTACGCTCATGTTTCGCTCGTAGCAGGTTGCGGTTTGCTATCAGGCGAGCGGTCGAGTGCATAATAACCTCTAGCTCTGATAGTCCATTCTTGCGAAGCGTCTCACCAGAATCAACTAGATCGACGATACAGTCTGAGAGCCCAGTCAGCGGAGCGATCTCTATCGAGCCGTAAAGTTTAATAATCTCAACGAAGATCCCCTTGTCGGCAAACGCCCTTTTGGTGATATTCGGGTACTTTGTAGCGATCCGTATATTATGATGATATTGCAGATTTCGCCCATTTGGTGCGGCGATACTCATCCGACAGCCGCCAAAGCCAAGGTCTGCAAGCTCATACGCCTCAACACCAGTCTCATCTAGGATATCTTTCCCTACTACGCCAAAATCCGCCGCACCGTGCCATACATAGGTAGGCACATCGGAGTTTCTTATAAGTAGAAAGCTTATTCCAGACTGTTCATCGTCGAAGATCAGCTTGCGAGAGGTAAAATCTACTACCCCCTCTCTCGTAATCCCTTTATCGATAAAGAGTTTTATAGTGTCCTCTGCCAGACGCCCCTTGGGCAGTGCAAAAGAGATCTTATTCATTATTTTTTGCTACCTTCACACGCACAATATCGGCACCAACGGCTTTAAGCTTCTGCTCAAACGCCTCGTAGCCTCTATCGAGATGTTGTAATTTATGTACTTCACTGGTATTTGACGCCATCAACGCCGCAATCACAAGCCCTGCGCTCGCTCTTAAGTCAGACGCCGTTACCTCTGCTCCACTCAGCTCCTTAACGCCACGCACCTTGGCACGATTCCCCTTTAAGGTGATATTCGCACCCATCCGCTTTAGCTCCGCCGCATGCATAAAGCGATTTTCAAAGATCGTCTCATCTATAATCGAGTCGCCATCGGCTTTCGTCATGATAGCCATAAACTGCGCCTGCATATCAGTAGGGAAGCTTGGATACGGCGCAGTCTCGATATCGATATTTCTCATCTTGCCATCAGATTCAGCGATTACGTGCCTATCGTCGACGATCGTTATCTTTAGCCCAGCCGTCTGTAGCTTTAGAAGCACAGCCTCCATGCTATCCACAGGGATATTCTCGATCTCAAGCCGTCCGCCTGTGCCAGCGACTGCGCATAGAAAGGTGCCAGCCTCAATCCTGTCGGGCATAACGGTATAGTTTGCAGAGTGAAGCCTCTCGACCCCCTCTATCTCAAGGCGGCTTGTGCCGATCCCTTTAATTTTAGCCCCCATAGCGACTAGAAAGTTTGCAAGATCTACAACCTCTGGCTCCTTTGCGGCATTATTCAGCACAGTAACGCCCTCTGCAAGGGTGGCAGCCATCAGTATATTCTCGGTACCTGTGACGGTAACGACTCTGAAGGTGAACTCTGCACCCTTTAATCTATCGCAAGACGCCTCGATATAGCCGTGGTTAACGGATATAGTTGCGCCCATAGCCTCTAGAGCTGATATATGCAGGTCTACAGGGCGTTCACCTATGGCACATCCGCCAGGGAGGGCAACTTTCGCCTGTTTGCGCTTTGCAAGGATCGCCCCTAAAACTAAGATAGAGGCACGCATCTTATTTACTATCTCAAAGGGTGCAATAATGCTACCGTTATCGTTATTTACGAGCAGTAGATCGCTAGAATCAAGCTCTTGCGTGGTGGTAGATATTCCATCTCTGCCACAGAAGCGGCTTAGCGCACTGCAAGAGGTGCTTATATTGAGCTGTGCGAGTAGCTCCCCCATCGTGCAGATATCGGTGAGCATTGGAAGCCCTGATATCCTGTACTCCCCCTCTGCCAATATCGTTGCGGCTAGTATCGGTAGAGCAGCATTCTTTGCTCCGCCGATACGCACTCTGCCGTTGAGGCGATTGCCCCCATTTATTATAAGTTTTTCCATATATTATTAAACCTCTAAATTGCCATAAACCACACGTGGTATGGCGTTCATATCATCTTTTATATTCAGCGTAAACCCATACTTCGAGGCGATACGCACGACCTCTGCCGCCTGCTGGTACCCTACCTCAAAGAAGATCGCTGGACGTATATTATTACTCAATTTGTCGAGCTGACACAATACCTTTTTATAAAAAATATATCCATCGTCATCTGCAACGAGTGCAGAGCGTGGCTCCGACACCAATAACGGAAAGTCAGGATACTCTTTTGCCGATAGATACGGCGGATTCATCGTCACTATATCAAAATCATTATAAATATCAAGTTCTAGTGCGTCTGCTTCAATGAATTTAGCCCTGTCGGCAAGCCCTAGCCTCTCAGCGTTCTCCTGCGCTACTAAAAGTGCCTCAGAGGAGATATCCACCCCCACGCCAGTTGCAGAGGGGAGATTGGCTAGAAGTGCCAATAGGATACAGCCGCTACCGGTACAGAGGTCTAATATCTTTATTTCGGAGGGTTCGCTTCGCTCACGCGTTGCGCCCGACCTTGCAGGAGTAAATCCTGCTACGGCGGTAATTACGCATTCCACAAGCGTTTCGGTGTCTGGTCTAGGGATTAATGTGTGTTGATTTACTTTGAATTCGAGACCGTAGAACTCTTTGCGCCCAGTTATGTAGGCAACTGGGACGTTGGCTTTGAGTTGCTCCTCAATAGATTGAATTATCTCTGGATTGCAGATCAAGTCCGCAATGACGAGCGGATTGGCAACAACGCTATCGTATGGCACCATAGCCACCGAAGAGATTATATCGTAACAGTCTGAAAGGCTTAAATTATAGCTGCGAAGCCTTTTAAGCAGATCAGACATTTAGCTCAAACCAGCGAACTTTAGCTTCTCCGCCTGATCGTAGGCACTGATCGCCGTTAATATCTCGTCGATCTCCCCCTCCATAGCTCTATCGAGGCTATATACGGTCAGGTTTATCCGATGATCGGTGAGTCTATTCTGCGGAAAGTTATATGTGCGAATGCGCTCCGAACGGTCGCCCGAGCCAACCTGTGTCTTACGTGCATCTGCCCTTTCATCCGCCTGACGGTCGATCTCCGCCTCTAGGAGCTTTGCCCGAAGAAGCTTCATAGCCTTCTCTTTATTCTTTATCTGGCTTCTCTCATCCTGACAGGTAACGACTATATTTGTAGGGATATGCGTTATCCGCACTGCCGAGTCTGTAGTATTGACGTGCTGCCCACCAGCACCGCCAGAGCGGTATACATCGATACGCAAGTCTTTTGCGTCGATATGCACATCCACATCATCCGCCTCTGGTAGAACTGCCACAGTGCATGCAGAGGTATGAATCCTGCCAGATGCCTCTGTATCAGGAATTCGCTGCACTCTATGCCCACCACCCTCATATTTCAGGCGGCTATACGCACCACGCCCCTTCACAAGCAGCACAACCTCTTTATATCCGCCAACGCCAGTTTCATTGAAATCGACCATCTCGGTCTTCCAATGTTGCAACTCTGCATAGCGAGTGTACATCCGCAGGAGGTTTGCGGCGAATAACGACGCCTCATCCCCCCCTGTGCCTGCACGTATCTCAAGATAGATATTCTTCTCATCGTAAGGGTCTTTCGGCAGGAGCATAAGCTTCATATCATGCTCAAGAGCAGTCATCCCCTCCTTAGACTCCTCCATATCAAGCTGTGCAAGCTCTACAAACTCTTTATCGTTCGATGTTGCGATTATAGACTCCGCCTCTGCAACAGAGTTTTTTAGCCCCTTCCATTTCAGGAAGAGCTCTACTAATGGTGTTTTCTCGGAGTGTTCCTTCGAATACTTTGTGAATGTCTGCTGATCGGCGATAATAGCTGGATCAGAGAGCATACCGTTCAGCTCGTTATATCGATTTACAACCTCTTCTAACTTATCAAACATATTTTACGCCATCCATTTCAACATTTTCATCCGCCAGTGCCGCCTTTATAGAGGTGATCGCCACCTCTAGCTGCGAATCGTCTGGCTCTCTTGTAGTCAATCTCTGTAGCCACAGCCCAGGGGCGATAAGTATGCGTACCACACTATTGCCACTATATCGTCCACTAAGTTTCAATACCTCGTACGATATCCCTGCAATTATAGGTAAAAGCACCACTCGTGAGCCAAGTTTTATTATAAAATCAGAATCTTTCGGGATCATAGAGAACACCACGATAGCAACAAGCATAACGATCAGAAGGAAGCTTGTGCCGCAGCGTGGGTGCAGGCGGCTCATCTTGCGAGCGTTCTCAACAGTCAGCTCTAGCCCTGCCTCGTAGGTGAAGATCGATTTATGCTCCGCCCCATGATATTCGAATACTCGCTTAATATCCTTCATCTGCGAGATCGCAACGATATATATAAGGAAGAAGATCACTCGAATCACGCCATCTACGGCGTTAAATAGCAGGAACGATTGCTCTATAAGAGGAAATACATATTTCAATAGGTTTGTAAGCCATAGAGGGAGGAAAACGAATAGCAGTAGCCCCAATCCAAGCCCTAGAGCGAGCGACAGAAAGGTCTCCTTTTTGGATAGAACCTCATCCTCGTTGCCAGAGTGCTGTGCACTAAAGTTTAGAGCCTTTACACCCAATACTAGAGCGTCGTAAAGCCCCACCATCCCACGAAAGAACGGCAGTTTGAATAGTTTAGAGTGATCGATCTTTATAGGCTCTTTGCGGATCACGATACCGTTATCAGGGGTGCGCACTGCAATGGCTAGTTGCCCCGGAGCACGCATCATGACGCCCTCGATTACCGCCTGTCCACCGATGTTGAGACATTTATTATCTGACATTAGCTCTCTCCCAAATTCCCCTTCGCTGGCGAAGGGGTACCCCGTAGGGGTGGGGTAGTGGTATAAACATAAGAAGTCCACTACCCCGTCATCTTGCTATCGCAAGCCGCCACCCCTTCGCCAGCGAAGGGGAATTGCCAGATTATTTTAATGACGCAAAATGCTCTCGCACCTCTGCAATCTTGCCGCACGTCATCTTCCCCTCGGCGCATGCGCCAGAGATACAGGCAGGGCCAGCCTTTGCGAAGATTATTGGTGCTATCGGCAGCACCGCCTTTAACATCATCTCGGCAAGCGTCCGAATCTCCGCCTGCGCCCTTTGGCAGCAGCGAAGTTTAAAGAAGTGTATTAATTCTCGAGCGTTCATCGTGACGATAATCTTCGTTTCGCACGCATTCGGCAGGATATATCGAGCGTCCTCTGGCGAAGCACCCTCTTGCAGAAGTTTATCGTATGTATCGGCCAAAGTCGTCATCATATCATCGAAGATCGCCTTGGCAGCAGGGTTTGCCTCCACCGACGGCGGCACGACGTAATCAAATCCACCTTTATGCGCAACGTATCGCTGTGATTTTTGGGAGTAGCTAGCCACTCTATGCCGCACCAACTGGTGTGTAAGCACTCGTGAAACGCCCTCGATACCGAATGAAAATGTGATATGTTCAAATACAGAGAGATGACCTAGCTGTGATATCTTCGACAGAAAGCCATCCTGCTCTTCGGTAGAAACTTTATCTAGTAGATCATCGATTGAGGCGTTTGAGTAGCAGAGTTTTGCGGCAAGGGCGGCGATGAGTTCACCGCCCGTGTGTGCCAACAGTTCCACCTTAGGAGTGGTTTGCCTGCTCATAGAAGCTTACTTTTTTTTGGTTGCTTTTTTGTCTGCTTCGGTTTCAGCTTTTGGAGAGTATTTACGCATAAACTTCTCTACACGACCAGCTGTATCAACAAACTTCTGCTTGCCAGTAAAGAATGGGTGGCAGCTAGAGCAGATTGCAACGCCAGGTTTATTGGTTGTAGAGCGAGTTGGAATCTCTGCACCACAAGCACATTTAAATGCGATCTCTTTGTATTCTGGGTGAATGCCTTGTTTCATATCTAAAAGTCTCCTAAATCAGGGTAGTAAAAATGCACGGACTAGATTTATAGCAACGTTTTTAAAAAAATGCAACCACTATTTTAAAAGTGTAGCTCTCCATCTTTATAGCTCAACTTAATCGTACTATTCGGTTTAATATTGCCCAAGATTACCTCCGAGGCAAGCTTATTCTCCACAAGTCTCTGCATAGCCCTCTTCATTGGTCTTGCGCCAAAGTTTGGATCGTAGCCAGCTGTCACTATCGCCTCTGCGACGGAATCGTCGTACTCCATCGTTATATCGATATCCGCCATGCGCTTTGCAACGCCGTTGAGGAGTAGCTTCGAGATCTCCAACAGATGACCCTTATCGAGCGAATGGAACGTTATAATATCGTCGATACGGTTCAGAAACTCTGGTCTAAAGTGGTTTGCAAGGTCGTCCTGTATATTCGACGTCATGATGACGACGGTATTCTTAAAGTTCACCACTCGCCCCTTTGCGTCTGTCAATCTGCCATCATCCAACATCTGCAATAAAATATTAAATACGTCGGGGTGAGCCTTCTCGATCTCATCGAATAGAAGCACCGCATACGGCTGTCTGCGCACACGCTCTGTCAGCTGCCCCCCTTCGTCGTACCCAACATACCCTGGAGGCGCACCCACAAGCTTCGCCACAGAGTGCTTCTCCATATATTCGCTCATATCGATACGTATGATAGCCTCCTCAGAATCGAAGAGGAACTCCGCTA
>JAITWF010000093.1 GCA_031285415.1 Deferribacteraceae bacterium | reverse complement strand
CTTCAATCTGTGCGTGAGTTTACACCGAATGGGATTGTAGACCTAAGTGAGATTGCAAAATCGAAGGGGCAGATTAAATCAAGCCTAAGGGCGTTGTCTGCTCGATATCTGAACCAGCGTATAGTGAAATCTGCCCAAAAAACAAACTGGGCAAGGGTTACGTTGACAGAATCGCAGATCCGCTACGCCGCCACCGACGCATGGGCGTGTTTATTAATAAGACCATTTCTAGAAGCGGAATAATAAACAATTAATTGATGGGTGGGCAGACAGACCCCACCCCTACGTAACGGCAATGCGTGCGTGGTTTTATGTAGGGGCGGGGTTCGCCCGCCCATTTTAATCTATCGTCTTCGAAACGTCCTAACCACCGACACAATAAATGTAAGTAGCGCAAATGCCGACCCGAGTACAAATCCTGCAATACCCACTAGCGGTATCACATCCCAGCGTGGCGACTCCACATGCACCATAATAGACGACCCCACGATAAGAGCCGCAAGCACCAATCCAAATACCAATCGGTAGCTGACGGAATCGAGCGTAGTTTGCAGCTGTTCACCGCTCTTATTCTCAATCTCCATCTTAAAGTTGCCACGCTTCATCTTGTGCATTATCGCACGCAGGTCTACAGGGAACTCATGCACAAGCTTGTGATACTCTGTAAAGCTTAATAGATTATCCTCTATAAACTTCTTCGGATTGAGTTTGCGCCTTAATATAGTGGATGAGAAGCTATCGATTACGAGGCTTATCTGAAACTGTGGATAGAGCTGTCTGCCAACCCCCTCTATCATAATGATCGACTTCGCCATCATGACGAGGTTAGCAGGTACCTTAAGCTTGAATCGGGAGAGTAGCTTTATAAGCTCCTCTAGGATCCCTGCGGTATCAAGCTCCTCTAGCGGCAGATCGATATACCGATTGAGCATGCTGTTCACCTCAAACTCGATCTCTGCGACAAGTGGGTGATCGGGGTACTTTGTGATCTCTAGGAGTAGTGTTGTGATCATCGAGCTATCTCGACGGACGAGCGCAATCATTAGTGCGCCAAGCTCATTCTGTTGGTTTGGTGTAACGGTACCCATCATGCCGAAATCGAGGAAACAGAGCCTATTATTATCCAGCACCCAAAGGTTCCCTGGATGAGGATCGGCGTGAAAGAAGCCGTGGACGAAGATCTGCTTCAACATCAGCTCGGCACCCTGATATGCTATACGCTTTCGGTCGAACCCCTCTAGATCTTCGGCTGATATTCGAGAGATCTTCGTTCCCTCGATATACTCCATTGTGAATATGCGTTTGTTCGAGTACTCTTTGCACGCTTTTGGTACAAATACCGTGCTATCATGTTCAAACATCTTGCAGAACCGTTCCAGATTGAGCCGTTCACGATTATAATCAAGCTCCTCTCGGATGCTGCGCTCAAACTCCGTCACGATCCCAGTCGGGTTTAGGTAGCGAAACTGTTTGATATTATTCTCGGCAAGGCGTGCCATATTATGCAGGATCTCAAGGTCGACATTGATAGTTTCATCGATATCGGGGCGTTGCACCTTGACGGCAACCTCACGCCCATCTTTCAATGTAGCCCGATGTACCTGCCCAATAGAGGCGGAGGCGAGCGGCTCTCGGTTAAACGATTCAAAAAGATCGGTGATAGGACGGTTCAGCTCACGTTCAATAAGCTCTACGGCGATATCGCCAGAGAAGGGTGGAACCTCATCTTGCAGCTTTGCAAGCTCATCGATAAGCCCCTGCGGAAGGACGTCAGAGCGATTTGATAACATCTGCCCCAGCTTTACAAATGCAGGGCCTAGCTCCTCGATCGCCATGCGAATATCCTCCCAACGGGTGAAATCGCTTATCGGGCGAGAGTGCTTCTTTGGGATAATTCGCTTTAGAAATGGCAGTGCGTCAGCTATCTTGAGGGAGCGCACAATATCGCCCATGCTATACTTAACAAGTATGCTTACGATCTCTTGGTATCGCTTCGTGTGGCGAAATGTGCGGACTATCCCCACGGTATTTACTGACCTTTAAGCTTTTTAAGCTCTGCTTCCAATTCGTCTATACGAGATCTAAGCGTTTCGACCTCAGACTGCTTTGTAAGCCCCATCTGGGAGATGAACTTTTCAGTGGTCTCTTCGATAGTTTTTGTTAAGTCCTCTTTCGTGTTTTCGGCTGTAGAGACCATATCGTCGATAAACTTCTTCCCTTCATCGAAGGTCATCTTGTGATCGTCGACGAACTTCTTCGCCATCGCCTCTACAAACTCTTTCCCTTTCAGAGATACACCAACACTGGTGTAGAATATTCTTTCTAATTGGTTCATGATTGCCCTCCAAGTCACGTCATTGCGGACTTGATCCGCAATCCAGAATAAAGATATATAGGGATCCACATTTTAATGCTGGACTGCGGCTCGTAGGCCGCAGTGACGAGTGTTTACTAAAAACCGTAAGATTTTACTGTGGGTGAATTGCCTCAGTTGGGCATATATCCGCACAAGCTCCGCAGTCGATACATAGGTCGGCGTTGATCTCGTGTTTGTCGTCGCCCTCTGATATAGCAGACACTGGGCATGAACCCTGGCAGCTGCCGCAATTAATGCAATTATCGTCTATTCCGTATGCCATCTTGAAACTCCTCCTGACTTTACTATCTATCTATATAATCATATATTTTATACTTGTCAACACGCCATTTTATGAGGTATGATACACGCCACTCTATTTTGAGGTATATGATGATGAAGAGATTAATAGTTGCGTTATTACTGATAGTTGCGGCAGTCTGTCTATTCGGCTGTGAGAAGAAGAAAACAAAGGTTATTATGGCTACAGAGGTAGGTTTTGCCCCTTACGAGTACTATAAAGGGAGCGATGTTGTGGGTATCGACCCCGATATAGCCGCTGAGATCGCTAAAGAGATGGGCGTAGAGCTTGAGATCATGAATATGAACTTCGATACTATCCCAGACGCTATCAAGACTGGTCGTGCAGATTTTGCTGCCGCTGGTATGTCTATCACCGATGAGCGCAAGCAGGTAGTAGATTTCTCGATTGAATACGCTACGAGCGAGCAGGTTATTATCGTTTTGGCTGATAGCCCTATCAAAACTCCAGCAGACCTAGCAGGCAAAGTCGTTGCCGTGCAGGAGGGCACCGTTGCCGACCTGTATCTAAACGATTTTGTTGCAGACGCTAAAACACTCCCTAGTAAGAAGTACTTTGAGGCGGTCTCAAACCTTACCACTGGCAGAGCAGACGCCATCCTATTGGATAAATTGCCAGCGCAGGAGATTGTAAAAACAGCTGCAAATCTGATAATTCTACCAGAGCCACTCTTCACCGATAAGTACGCTCTAGCTGTGCAGAAGGGGAATAAGGAGCTTTTGGATACTATAAACAAAGTGCTTACACGTCTAATCGCAGAGGGGAAGATCGACGAGCTGACTCTGAAACATCTCCAGTAGACGTAGATGTTTGACGCTCTCTATCGGACATTAATATTTGAAGATCGATGGAAGTTTTATGCGGAGGGATTGTTCAACACCCTCCTCATGACTACTATCGCCTGTATCCTTGGCATTATAATCGGCGTTATCATCGCCCTGATTAAGGTGAAGCATGCCCAAAATGGCAAGCTAAAGATCCTGAACGGAGTTTGCGATCTCTATACTACCGTTATTAGGGGAACGCCAGTCCTTGTGCAGGTGCTGATCCTCTGGTATATAGTGTTTCCATCCGCTCCTGCTAACTTTGCGGTGTTTGGTGCAGCTCTCGCCTTCGGGATGAACTCGGGCGCATACGTCTCTGAAACGATTCGAGCTGGAATTCAGTCTGTCAATAGAGGGCAGATGGAGGCTGGCTGTTCCCTTGGGCTGTCGCAAGGGCAAACTATGCGGCTTATCATCATCCCACAGGCTATAAAGAACATACTCCCTGCGCTATTTAATGAGTTTATTCAGCTTGTAAAGGAGACTAGTGTTGCAGGCTGGATAGCGGTTGTGGATATCACACGAGCTGGCGATCTGATCCGTACACGAGTGTGGACGTATACGCCGCTACTGGTATCAGCTGCAATGTATCTGATTATCGTTCTAGCGCTCACTCGTGTGCAAAAGTCTATAGAGAAGAGGTTAAACGCCAGTGATACACATTAAAGGGTTGGAGAAGCAGTTTGGCGACCACAGGGTGCTTTGCGGAATCGACGAACAGATCCGTAAAGGTGAGAAGATCGTCGTTGTGGGTCCCTCTGGCTCGGGTAAATCGACATTCCTGCGCTGTCTCAACCTTTTAGAAACGCCTACTGGCGGCTCGATCGTCTTTGAGGGCGTCGATATTACCGATCCTGCTACTAATATCAATATCGTTCGCCGCAAGATGGGGATGGTGTTTCAGCAGTTTAATCTATTT
>JAITWF010000088.1 GCA_031285415.1 Deferribacteraceae bacterium | reverse complement strand
GACAGAGCAGTTCAGGCACTCCATAATCGCCCCACAACTACTACAGAAGAGCGACGTCGAATACCCTTTACGGTTAAGGAATATGATCGCCTGCTCCCCATTTTCAACGGTAGAACATAGCTTATCGTATAGCGGCTCCGCCATAATCCCTGCCACAAGGTTATTTTGCTTCATATCGATTATATCGAGTTTAGGTAGAATTGCGGTGCCAGTACGGCTACGAAGGTAGTGAATATTATATTTACCGATCTGTGCATTGTGAATCGACTCCACCTGTGGGGTGGCACTGCCGAGAACTATAGGGATATCGAGCATACTAGCGTATAGTATCGCCATATCTCGCAGGTGATAGGTGGGGGTCTCCTCCTGTTTATAGGTGTTTTCATGCTCTTCGTCGATGATTATTAGCCCAATATTGGTGGAGGGTACAAAGAGCGCACTTCTAGGGCCTATCAGGATATTATCCTCGCCACGGATGAATCGCCAGAATGAGGCTATACGCACTTTATCGGAGAGTTTAGAGTGAAATAGTGCTGGCTTTGCGCCTGTGCGAGATTGCACCCTATCTACAAGTTGCGGCGTAAGGGCGATCTCTGGCACGAGGTATAGTGCCTGTTTTCCCTCGGCTATAACCTTTTTAGCAAGCTCAAGGTAGACCTCCGTCTTGCCGCTACCAGTCACCCCCTGTATCAGGTGCGTGGAGTAGCCCTTTGTGGGGATCTTTGCCACAACTTCCGCCTGTTCGGGGGTTAAGGTGATATTTTCGCCCCTCTCCTGTTCGTCATGCACACTCGCTCCTACGTCGATGGAGTTAATAAGTTTAGACGACAGCACACCGTGCAGTGTGGTGCCGAGTGGCGCAGCGTAATATTCCGATAATCTCTTTATGAATGCAAGCCACGTTGCTGAGAAGATCGACGTATCATCCATTATCTCAAGGATCTCTCTGCACTCGAATGTAGGCGCAGTGGTGCCTCCTAGCGATATGCCTACGAGCGTTCGTCTGCCTAACGGCACTTTCACTCGCACCCCAGCTGGAAGATCATTATTAGAGCAATATGTATAGACCCCCGAAGTGGCTACAGGGAGAAGCACATTTATAAAATATTCCACAAACCTGCCTCTTGCAGCTTATGCATTAACTTTGATATAGGAAGCCCAACAACATTATTGTAATCGCCATCGATCTGGCGTACAAGCAGCGTACCAAGCCCCTGAATGGCGTATGAGCCAGCGCAATCTGTCGCCTCTCCAGTCGAGATATACCAGTGTAAAAGTTCTTCGGAGCACTCGTTGAATGTCACGAGCGTCTCATCGATGAAATCGAAGTTGGTAGCGGCAGAGCGAACGGAGACGGCGGTAAATACGCTATGTGTAGCCCCATTCAGCGATCTAAGCATATCGATAGCGTTACCGTTAGGTTTGCCGTAGACTACACCATCTTTTACCACAACGGTATCGGCAGCGATCACTATAGAATTATCTTTATATATAGAATCTGCCTTTAATGCGGCAATTCGTGCGACCTCTTCGGGGATCGGCTTAGATGTATCAAAGCTCTCGTCCACGTTTGCAGGAGTTATCTGAAACTCCTTGATAAATAGCGATAGTAGCTCCCTTCGACGAGGCGAGGCGCTTGCAAGGACGATTTTATTTTTCATATCTTTCCCATCCGCAATATCTTTTCTCAACATCCTTCGCCGTAACAATGAGTACAACGGCGTTATCTGCCTTGCACAATCTAGCGATCTCCCCCTCTTCGAGCAGGAAGTATATTGTAGATAGTGCGTCTGCCCTTTCAGTATCCTTTGCGATAACGCTTACGCTCTTATACTTTGAGGCACTTTTTCCAGTTGTAGCGTCGAAGATATGCGATATGCGCTCGCCCTTGGGGGTTATGAAGAACCGCTCGTAGGTGCCAGATGTAGCGAGGGCAACGTCTGATAGCGATACTGTAGATATATACGCCTGTTTCTTGTCGGGGTCTGCTATTCCTAATCGCCATTTAACGTTGTTTTTGCTACCAGAGGCGAAGAGATCGCCGCCGGCGTTGATTATAAAGTTCGTAACTCCTTGAGAGAGTAGATAGTTTGAGGCGTTATCAACGATCCACCCTTTGGCGTATGCCCCTAGATCGATCTTAAGTCCGTGGGCGTTTGCATAGAATCGTCCATCGGAGGTAGATAATGTGATCTCTTTTGTGGCGATAGCCTCTACTGCGCCATCGATCTCCGCCTGCGTAGGCTCTCGAAACTCTCCATCGGGGAAGCCGTATAGCGAGGCGAGCGTCTGTGCGGCGATATCGAATCGGTTGCCAGTAACCTCTTTATGCTGTTTATTCTTTTCGATCAGCCGATAGGTGATTTCGCTACTCTCCACATCATTACCAGCGGAAATTTTATCGCAGTCGGTGGTGATTATGTTTGAGAGGGCTGTCATTCTATCGTTTATCTCGCCCACCATCGACAATTTATCAGCTGGGAGCGTTATCTCCACAAGGGTACCCATCAGAAAGAGCGTACTCGTTTCGAATTTTGGCTCACGATTGCAGGCGACTAGTAGCAACAATGATAGAAGGATGACCCTCAACTCTTTCTCCTACTCAACTCGTATGTAATAGCAACTAGTGCCTCTTTATACTGTGAATCTGGAAAATTATTCAGAAGGAATAGCGCATTTTCAATATGCATCTGTACTACCGCCGTTGATTTGCGCTGAATGTCATGCTTAACAAGCAGTTGCATAATCTCAGAGAGCTGAACAGACAGAAACGCCTCAATAGCCTCCTCTCTCTCTGCCCCTTCAAGCTCTTGTAGTAGTAGCATTATAGGGAGTGTCACCTTCTTTTCAGCTAGATCGGTGCCGGGTTTCTTGCCGATAACGCTCTCCTCGCCGAAGTAGTCCAATATATCATCTTGAAGCTGAAATGCGTAGCCGACGTGGCAGCCGTAATCGTGCAACGCTTTTCGTTTATCGGCGTCCATCCCTGCCATGATTGCACCGCATTCGCACGCAGCGGCGAATAGGGCAGAGGTTTTGCCATATATTATCTTGAGGTAATCCTCCATCGATAGCGATATATCGCCTGTTTTGAGCATCTGGAAGATCTCCCCTTCGCTCATTGCGGCAACTGCACGTGATACCACGATCGCATGATCTCTATCGTCTAACTTTGCAAGGTTATTGAAAGCGGTTGCGTAGAGGTAGTCGCCCGATAGGACGGTTATATTATTGCCATGTATTGCATTTGCGCTAGGTTTGCCACGTCTAGAGGTGGCTCCATCGATCACATCGTCGTGCAGAAGGGAGGAGGTGTGTATATATTCAAGTATAACGCCCACTTTGGGGATTAGATCGCCAAAGTAGCCGCACATGCCAGCAGAGATCGTCAGTACCAGTGGGCGAATGCGTTTGCCGCCGCTCTTTATAGTGGAGAGTACAAGCTCATTTACGGTGGGAATCTCAGAACATAAGGAGTTTGCAAGCTCCATCTCAACCGCCATTAACTGCGCACCAGCAAGCTCTGTTATCTTTGAAAAATCCATTCAAAACCTCTATGAAACAAATCGATTCGATATTATTACTAAATTATTAAAAATAGTAAATGACTTTTTCGATAGTTCGGTTTAATATTATCGATTCTATTTATGGATGATACAATTTGATTAAACTTAACACGATAGCTAAAAGTTACAACTCTGCGCCTGTCCTTAGTGGGGTGACGCTCGAGATCCCCTCTAATATTATCTACGGCATAATCGGCAAAAGTGGGGCTGGAAAATCTACTTTGGTACGCATTATGAGCCTTCTAGAGTCTACCGATTCTGGCGAAATATACTTTGACGATAAACGTGTGGATAATTTAAGGGGTAACGCCCTGCTGGAGCGTCGCCGCAAGCTTGGAATGATCTTTCAGAACTTCAACCTCTTCCTGTCTCGCAACGTGTATGGAAATATCGCATATCCGCTAGAGATCTCTGGGGTGGATAAAGCTGAAATAAAGGGGCGTGTGGAGGAGCTACTAGAGCTTGTAGGGCTGTCTGATAAGATCGAAAGCCCTATCAGCAAGCTATCTGGTGGACAGAAGCAGAGGGTTGCTATCGCAAGAGCCCTTGCTGTGCGCCCAGAGATCCTCTTCTGCGATGAGGCGACGAGCGCACTCGACCCTCAAACGACCACCTCGATACTGACGCTGATAAAAAATATCCAGACGCAGATGAACCTTACCGTCGTCATGATCACACATCAGATGGAGGTTGTGCGAGAGATCTGCGACTTCGTATCTGTATTGGATGAGGGAGAGATCGTCGAAAGTGGTACCGTTAAAGATGTTTTTGCATTTCCACGCACAAAGGTGGCACGTGAGTTTTTAGGCTCTATCAAACCGATCGACGGCGATGATATCCTCGAGATCGAGCCAAGTTTAGCGCATATATACCGACTGCACTTCTTAGGGGAGAGCACGAAGAAGCCCGTTATCTCTGAATTTATTAAACAGAGCCCTGTGAATATAAATATCCTCTCTGGCACGATTCGCACGGTGGGCGAGGTGCCGATAGGGGAGCTAGTGGTGGAGATGGAGGGATCTGCCCCTAATATCGAGATCGCTAAGCGTTGGCTTGCCGATCGTGATGTAAAGATGGAGGCTCTCGATGCTTGATACTCTTCAACTCCTTATCAGACCTACGATAGAGACATTTTATATGGTGATCGGCTCGACGATCTTCTCGCTAATACTCGGTTTTCCGCTTGGGGTGGTGCTATGCGTTACCTCCCCCGATGGGCTTATGCCTAAAAATACGCTAAATCAGCTTCTTGGAAGGATCGTGAATGTGCTGCGATCATTTCCATTTATTATACTTATGATCTTGGTTTTTCCGCTATCTCGATTTATAGTAGGCACTAGTATCGGCACAACGGCGACTATCGTGCCGCTCTCTGTGGCGGCTGCTCCATTTGTGGCGAGGATTATTGAATCGGCACTCAAAGAGGTCGACCCTGGCGCAATTCAGGCGGCGAGAGCTATGGGATCTACCAATAGGCAGATAATCTGCAAGGTGATGATCCCCGAGGCAATGCCAGCGCTGATTGCAGGGCTGACGCTGACGGTGATAAGCATTATAGGCTATTCGGCGATGGCTGGTGCGATCGGCGGCGGTGGGCTGGGAGATCTGGCGATCCGCTACGGCTATCAACGCTTTAGAACGGATGTTATGGTGGGCTCAGTTTTAGTGATACTCGTTATTGTTGAATTGGTACAGGTTTTTGGGACTAAGATTGCAAATGATATGATAAATAAGAGGTAATTAAGATGAAAAAGTTAATTGTATTGATCGTAGCTCTATCGCTACTAGCGCTCACAGCTTGCAATAAGAAGCAGGAGAGCAGTGTATTGAAAGTTGGGGCGACTCCAGTGCCTCATGCAGAGATCCTCGAGCTTGTAAAGGATGATCTTGCGAAAGAGGGTATAACTCTTGAGATCGTTGAGTTTACAGACTACGTTACCCCAAATATCGCCCTAGATGGTAGCCAGATCGAGGCGAACTTCTTTCAACATCAGCCGTACCTTGATAGCTTCGTAGCGGAGCGTGGGTTGAAGCTTAAAACGCTGGCTGGCATTCACGTAGAGCCGCTTGGTCTTTACTCGATCAAATTTAAAACGATCGACAAGCTGAAAGATGGCGCAGTGATTGCGATTCCAAACGACCCAACGAACGAGGGGCGTGCGCTACTGCTACTGCAAGCTAAAGGGATTATTAAACTAAACGAAACCGCAGGGCTTGCTGGCACACCGAACGATATAGTTGAAAATCCAAAGAAGCTTACATTTAGAGAGCTTGACGCAGCGCAGCTTCCACGTGTGTTAAACGATGTGGATGGTGCGATAATAAATGGCAACTTTGCTATGGAAGCGAAACTGAACCCTATGAACGACGCTGTAATACTAGAGGGTGCAGAGTCTCCTTACGTAAATATAGTGGTAATTCGTGAAGGGATGGAGGCCGATCCTAGACTTCAGGCGCTTGTGAAGGCGTTGAAGAGTGAGGAGGTTCGTAAGTTTATTACTGAGAGCTATGCTGGCGGAGTTGTACCGATATTCTGATTTGCAGGTGTAGGGGCGAGGTCTGCTCGCCCTATCTGTAGATGTGCATTACTTTCTCTTGCAATTAGCTGGTAATATGTTAAATTAAAGCGACGAACTATAGATAAATTTGGAGTTTTTATGATGGAATTACCACGTATAATTCAAGGTGGTATGGGAGTTGGTATCTCTGGCTGGCAGCTAGCTAGAGCGGTATCAACTACAGGTCAGCTTGGTGTAGTCTCTGGTATCTGTCTTGATGAGCTTATGGTGCGCCGCCTACAGATGGGCGACCCCGAGGGGCATATCAGACGTGCGCTAGATCACTTTCCGATAAAAGAGATGGCTAGAAATATCTTAGATAAGTTTTTTAAAGAGCGAGGCAAGGGGGCTGATGAGCCGTTTATGCCAGCTGGCAATATGGTCGGCGAGATTAACGCCGAGAGAGAGAACCTTATCGTGGCAGGGAGCTTTACCGAGATCTTTTTAGCAAAAGAGGGGCATAAAGGGGTAATCGGCGTGAATCTGCTTGAAAAGATTCAGACCGACTGCCTATCAACCCTATACGGCTGCATGCTTGCAGGTGTTGACTACGTTACCGTTGGGGCTGGTATTCCTAAGGAGATCCCAGGAATACTTGATAGCCTTAGCAAAAATATCGTCACGAAGATGCGTCTTGCTGTTACAAATGCTATATCAACAGATGATTTTCGCCTTACATTTGATCCCTCACGCTTCATGCAGAGTCTGCCATTGAAGCGTCCGAAATTTTTGGCGATCATTGCGTCGAATGTGCTTGCGACTACCCTTGCTAAGAAATCGAATGGCAAGGTGGATGGATTTATAATCGAAGCCCCTGTGGCTGGAGGGCATAACGCTCCACCTAGAGGCGCAATGCAGCTGAATGAGCAGGGTGAGCCGATCTACGGTGCTAAAGATGAGGTCGACCTCGAGAAGATAAAGGAGCTTGGGATACCGTTCTGGCTTGCTGGGGCGTATAGCCTACGTGGCAAGGTGAAGGAGGCTATCGCAAAGGGGGCGGCAGGTGTTCAGGCTGGCACGCCATTCTTTATGTGCAAGGAGTCTGGACTGACTGATGAGCTACGCAATCAGATCTTAGCTAGCGATAGACGAGTGGTCACCGAGCCTAAGGCGTCGCCAACTGGCTTCCCATTCAAGGTGGTACAGGCGGCTGGTACGTTATCAGAGGATTCTGTGTATAAAGCTCGCCCACGAGTGTGCAACTTCGGCTATCTGCGAGAGCGGTATAGAAAGGATAATGGCACGATGGGATTTCGCTGTGCGGCTGAGCCTGTGGCGGCATATGTAGCGAAGGGCGGCACACCAGAGCTGGCAGAGGGCTGCAAATGCCTTTGTAATGGGCTTATAGTGGCGATAGGGCTTGGATCTGTCTATAAAAATGGCTACAGAGAGCCTGCGATATTGACGGCTGGCGATGTGTTGTCAGAGATAGATTATCTTCGATCAGACTTAACGGCAAAAGAGGTTGTAGACTATCTACTAGAATAAAAAACTGTTTAGATTGATGTAGCGCAAGGCGGCTTTTCAAAACCAAACCGCAGTGTACATGCTGGTACATGAGGATTTGGTTTTGAAAAATAACACAGCGATACGTAATATAAACAGTTTTTACAGGAGATGATTATGGCATTTGGTAAAGAACGCAACTCCCACGGCGATAAGGTATATGAAGTACTATTTCCGTTGCACGAGATCGACTCTTTCAATGGAGAGGAGCTGAAAAGCTATATCACAAGCATAGCGGATCAGGTAAACACGGTAATAATCGATTTCTCTAAGATCGCATATCTGAACAGTAGCGGCTTGCGTGAGCTTATACAGATATTGAAAATACTTAGAGAGAAGAATAAGGCGCTATTTCTAGCGCAACTATCGGATGATATAAAGAAGATCTTCGTGCATACAAACCTCGATAGACTCTTTGTGTTCCACGATACCCTGCAAGATGCAATAAACGCAGCAAATAATTGATAAAAGGTAGTGCCATGTTGGTTACATTCGTTATCCCATGCTTGAATGAAGATGAGTCGTTGCGCCCACTGTACACAGGTATAGTTGAGCAGTTTAACGGCAAAGATGAGTACAGATATGAGATAATGTTTATTGATGATGGTTCCACCGACGGTTCATTAAGCACTATCAAACAGTTAGCTAAAGATGATAGTGCTGTTCGATATATCTCCTTTCGCAAAAATATGGGTAAGGCGATCGCCTTGCAAACAGGGTTTAATAAATGCACTAATAGTGATATAATAATTACTATGGACGCAGATTTGCAAGATGATCCAAGTGAAATCTTCAACTTCATTGGTAAGATTGAAGAGGGGTACGATCTGGTCTCTGGATGGAAATACAACCGCCTAGACCCTTTGGAGAAACGCCTCCCTTCAAAACTTTTTAATAAAACAATCTCTATGCTTTCAGGGGTGAAGTTGCACGACTTTAACTGTGGATTTAAGGCGTACCGAGCAGAGGTTGTGAGAAGTGTTAATATCTACGGTGAGCTTCATCGATTTATCCCTGTTTTAGCCAATAGATCAGGCTTTAAAATTGCAGAGATCACGGTTAAACATAATAAGAGGCAGTTTGGCAAATCTAAATATGGCTGGGAGCGATATTTTCGAGGGCTATTGGATGCGATATCGGTAACGTTTATCTCCAGATTCTACCACAGACCGATGTATCTCTTTGGAAAGCTGGGATTGACAGCTTTTTTGATGGGAACGCTAATCTGTGTGTTTCTCTTTGTGCAGTGGCTTGCAGAGATCCGCATTGGCGATCGTCCACTGTTGCTTTTAGGTGTGCTCCTGATAATATTTGGCGCACAGCTGGTTTCAACTGGTCTAATATGTAATCTGGTTATAGAATCAAACTTTAAATCGAACTACAGCGAGAACTATATAAAAGAAGAATCCTGATATGAAGCGGATTTTTTATAAACTTGCCAATCGAGAGATGCTCACTTATATAATTAGCGGAATAGGGGCAATATTAGTTAATGTTAGTTTATTTCAAATATTAACTGCTGTGTACATAGATTATAAGTTAGCGAATTTGATCGCCATTATATTAGCAAAGATCTTCGCATATATTACTAATAAGTTGTTGGTATTTCAGAGCCACTCGGCATCTCTAACGGAACTTTTTAAGGAGATGCTGCGCTTTGTATATGCAAGAGGGTTTACAGGGCTTATTGATTATTTTGGATTAGTTCTTGCAGTTGAGCTATTTCAATTTGAGCAAACGATTAGCAAGTATATGCTTGCCATCATTGTTGCTATAGTGAACTATATACTGGGTAAGTATGTTGTCTTTTTTAAAGAGAGAACATGAGGATAATTTATTGATTTGAGCTTCTAAATGTCTTGAGTGTTCATTCATTTTATAAGGCATTTTCATTTTGATAAAATTTAATACCTGTTTGGAACGGTAATTTGATGGGGTGACACAATGGATGTATTAGTTGCGAGCTGTGAGCTACAAAATGCATATGTTGATTTTATACTTAAATATGCGCCCAGAGTTATAACTCAAGTTGATAGAGATCCACACTCCATGACTTATGGAAGTTGCGATCGTAACCATTGGCATCTAAAGGTACGTGATTTTGATTCTGCCATCTTATCCCAGACAGGATTAGCATTGACGCTACTATATCAGCTAAATTTTCAAGGAAATATTTACTATCAAAATGAGAATATGAGACGGTGGGCGGAGGCAACAGTAACCTATTGGGCTAAGATACAACACTCAGATGGTTCGTTTGATGAGTACTTTCCAAATGAGCATGGCTTTCCTCCAACGGCATTTTCTCTGTACTCAACTACTCAGACATATATACGTCTGGGCATGTCTAATAAGGATGTTAAGGATAAAATAGCAAAGACTGCTCATTATCTATGTGACAATTCTCAAAACCTTGCTATGAACCAAGAGATAGCCTCTATTGCGGCACTATATAGTGCATATTTAGTAATAAAGGAGGATTGGGTTCTTCATGGTTGTAAGAAAAAATTAGATATAGCATTAAAGTATCAATCGGATGAGGGATGGTTTCCTGAACATCATGGTGCGGATATTGGTTATTTGAGCGTACTTTTAGACTTTTTATCTGAATATTATTATTTAAGTAAAGATGAGTGTGTAGTTGAGCCGATTAAGAAGATTGTAGAATTTATGAAATTTTTCATACATCCAGATGGTAGCATGGGTGGCTCACACGGCTCTCGAGAGACGACATATTTTTTACCAAGCGGTCTCGAGGTTGCTGCACAGCTTGGCGTAGATATTGCTTTATCTATTAAAAACAAACTTTATGCAGATACTGACAAATATAACTATTTTATGGGTTCTGTTGATGAGCGCTACCTATCCCATTATGTATTTCATTCCTTTCTGAGAGCGTTGGAAAAGGAGCAAGCAAGTACCTATAGCATGGTTGCGCCAAAGCTTCCTTGCGAAAGTGAAAACACGAAATATTTTAAAGATGCAGGACTCTTAGCATTTAATAGTAAATTGTATAGTAGCATTGTTGGCTTGCGTAAAGGTGGTGTTATCAAGGTGTTTAGTGATGGCAAGGAAACGTTTCTTGATTGTGGATATAGGGTTAACTACGGCAATGGTGTTGTTGCCGCTACAAATTGGTGTGATTTAGCATACGATGTGTCGTACAGCGAAAATATAGCGAATGTATCGGGATTTATGAATAAGATTGCATTAAGGACTCCAACACCAATCGCATTATTTGGGCTGCGTATTGTTTCATTTCTGATAGGAAACAAAGTGGTTGGTTTCCTAAAGAGAAATTTAATTCTAGTTGATAAACATCTGGATGTCTCATTTGAGCGCACAATAACCTTTTCTGATGATAGTATTGAGATACAAGACCATATCTTAAGCCCAACGCCTGTAACTATCGAAAGAGCGTCGAATATGCCGTTGCGTTTGGTTCCCTCTGCTAAGTTTTTTACGACGTCTGATTTATTAGTTAATCCAGAAGTTATAAAAGCCGATACTAAAGAGGTGACCGTTGTAACTAAAATTGATTTAATAAATAATGTAAAATCGATAGAGTTAATTTAAACTATGAATAGTGCCAGCTATCTGAAAGAATATGTAATTGAAAGCGAATTATGTACACGTTGTGGGACATGTATTGGAGTGTGTCCTTGTAAGGTTTTTACATTCCAAGATGATGAGATTCAAACTAATGAAGCAAGTTGTATTGACTGTGGTTTATGCAAAAAAACTTGTCCGGGTGTAGATTTTGATTTTTTAAGGTATGCGAATAATGGCGATATTCAGAGCAGATATTTTGGACATTATAGGTCGATCATAAAGGGGCGTTCAAAGTGTGAAGGTGTGTGTGGTGCTTCAGGTGGAGTTGTTACAACAATCTTGATTCATCTATTGAACAGCAAACAGATTAATGGTGCGTTAGTGGTTTCTTCATATAACGGTTTAGGATTTGAGCCAATAATAGCAGATAACGAGGCGCTTATTAACGACAGTGCTCAGTCAAAATATTGTCTTATACCGATGAATAAGCTACTTGCTGATGTAAAGAAAAAAGAGGGGCAATTTGCTTTTGTTGGATTGCCATGTCAGGTACATGGTTTGCGAAAAGCTATGGAATTTGATCCAATACTTAAAAAGAAGATTAATCTTATAATTGGTCTATTTTGTGGCTTTAATATGTATTATGAGGCAACGGATTACCTTATTAGCCAAAGTAAGATTCCTGAAAAGAATATTAAAAATGTTGAATATCGATCAAAAGTAGGCGACAATACCGGGTTCTGTGTTACTAGCTTGGATGGCACACGCTTTTTTACATCTAAATCGGAATATGCGTTTTTAAATATGGTATTTGTACCAAGGCGGTGCCTAAAGTGCTATGACTATTCAGCAGAGTTTGCAGATTTGTCCGTTGGTGATGCGTGGGAGTTAAAAAATGCTTCACGTGTTATTTTGCGTTCTATAAAGGCGGAAAATATCATTAGTGATTTGGTGAAGGAAAAGTTAGTCGATATTTTTGAATCAAGTGAGTATGAAATTCTGAAGAAACAAAAAAAAATAATAGATAACAAAAAACTATATATTTGGGAACGTTTTAAGTATTTTAAACATAAACCGCAATATAATGTTGCTCCAATACCTCTAAACGGTAAGGAAAAAATAGGAGCATTTATTTTTAATAGTGCAGTGCTATTGGGCACAAGCAAATTTGCTAAGCTCGTGTTGAGAATTGTACCATATCGGTTTATTACAGTTTTATTAAACAAGAAGAGATAAAAGGCTATGGACTATTATGAATTTCAATAAATGGCGAGAAGTTGTATCAGGCGGAGCAGCTATGCAAATGACTGTACTTTCGTAAATGTGCTGTTGTAGAGGAGATAAGCGACCTATCGACGGCAATCATATCTAATCGGTCGTCCTATACGACAACGAGCACACCACGGTACTTTCAATGGAGAGGAGCTGAAAAGCTATATCACAAGCATAGCTGATCAGGTGAACACGGTAATAATTGATTTTTCTAAGATCGCATATCTGAATAGTAGCGGTTTACGTGAACTTATACAGATATTAAAGATCCTTAGGGAGAAGAATAAAACGCTATTTCTGGCGCAACTATCGGACGATATAAAGAAGATCTTTGTGCATACAAACCTAGATAGACTATTTGTGTTCCACGATACCCTGCAAGACGCAATAAACGCAGCAAATAATTGATAAATAGTTATTGCTCGGGCAATACATTCGTGTTAACGTGCAATATTCAAGTCTTGTTATTGAATTTATTTTAAAAGTAAGGTGATTATGAATATCTCCATTGTTGTGCCTGTGTATAATGAGTGTGAAAATATAGCCAACTTGCATCGTGAGATCAACGACATGTGCGTGCGTGAAGGTTATACCTATGAGATTATCTTTGTGGATGATGGTTCTAGTGATAGTTCATTCCAAGTTGCTCAGTCGTTAACACCGATAACATACATGCGATTAAGGAAGAATTTTGGACAGACCGCAGCTATGGATGCAGGGATTAAAGCTGCTAAGTATGACTATATTGTAACTCTTGATGGTGATGGACAGAACGATCCAGCAGATATTCCTAATCTTTTAAAACACTGAGAAGAAAATGATCTTGACGTTGTGTCTGGATGGAGAAAAAACCGTAAAGATAGTTTTTTAAAGAAATTTACATCTAGAGGGGCAAACTTACTAAGAGGTATTATCGTAAAAGATAACATTCACGACAGTGGTTGCTCTTTGAAAGTTTATAGAAAAGAGTGCTTCCAAAATATTAATTTGTATGGCGAGATGCATAGATTTATACCTGCCCTACTTAAGATTAAAGGCTTTAATATCGGTGAGTTAGTTGTAAATCATAGACCACGAACTGCTGGAAAGACAAAATATAACTGGAAACGTACTGTTAAAGGTTTTATTGATATGATCTCTGTATGGTTTTGGAATAAGTATGCGGTTAGACCGTTACACTTATTAGGCTCTACAGGGATTGTAATGATTTTTTTAGGCATTATATGTGCTATGTGGACGACGTTATTATTTATTAACGGTATTGATTTAACAGATAATTTTCAGCCGATGATTACCATTGTTTTCTTGCTTTCAGGACTGTTTTGCATCATCTCAGGGTTTATATGCGATATTCTATTGAAGATATATTTTGGCTTAAAGGTCGATCTACCATATAGCGTTAAGGACATGATAAGGAATGAAAATGTAGATGTCTGACGTGTCTATACAAGAAGAATGTATTTACTAGGGATAGGTGCGATTGATGGAAAATATTTTAGTCACTGGTGGTGCAGGCTTTATCGGTTCACATCTCTGTGAAGCACTTCTAAAAGATGATTATACTGTTTATGTTATTGATAATATGAGTCCGTACTACTCTGTTGAATTAAAGCAGAGCAATCTGAATCGGCTTAAGAGTGTTGCAACAGGGCGTCTAACATTCATAGAGGCAGATATCTGTGATAAAGAGAGGATGGAGTCATTTTTTACAGATCATTCCATAGATGTGGTTGTTCATCTTGCTGCCTGTGCTGGTGTTCGTCCATCGATAGAGGATCCACTGCTCTACGTGGATGTAAATATCCAAGGTACTGCTAATATACTTGAATGTATGAAAAAATCTGGCGTAGCTAAGATGGTTTTTGCCTCTTCCAGCTCTGTTTATGGAGATTCTAGCGGAGGTCCCTTGCATGAGTCTGCCAATGTAGACAAGCCGATATCGCCGTATGCTGCAACAAAAAAGGCATGCGAACTGATTTGTCATACGTATCATCATCTTTATGATATGAATATCGCCTGTTTAAGGTTTTTTACAGTATACGGTCCATGTCAGCGTCCAGATCTTGCTATTCATAAATTTACAAAGTTGCTCTATGCGAATAAGCCGCTCCCTTTTTATGGGGATGGCAGTATGAGTAGGGACTATACATACATTAGTGATACTGTGGGTGGGGTCTTAAAGGCATTGGATTGGGTGTGTTCCTCGCAGAAGCGGTTTGATATCTTCAATTTAGGAGAGAATCATACAATTTCACTTAGTCAGATGGTAGAAACACTAGAGGAGTGTTCAGGCAGAAAAGCTATTCTAAATAGGCTACCACAGCAACCTGGTGATGTTAATACCACATTTGCAGATATAACGAAAGCGAAAGAGGTGTTAGGCTATAATCCAGGGGTAGACTTTAAAACTGGTATTACTAAATTTATTCAATGGTTTGAAGATGACTTGCATAGGTAGCTGATATTTTAAACAACTGTACAGACTAAATTATTCACATAGTATTGTAAAATTCCCTAAATGGTGCTATACCTTAAATCTTATGCAAAAACTTTTTCGAAAACTTGTCAATCGAGAGACGCTCACTTATATAATTAGCGGAGTCGGGGTAGGTATAGTAAATATCGGCCTATTTCAGATATTAACCGCTATACATATGGATTATCGATGGGCAAATTTAATTGCCATAATATCTGCTAGGGTATTTGCATATATTATGAATAAGTGGCTGGTGTTTTGCAATCGTTCCGCATCAGTATCTGAACTTGTAAAAGAGATATTGCGTTTTGTGTATGCAAGAGGTTTTACAGGGCTTCTTGATTACTTCGGGCTAATCTTAGCAGTTGAGCTATTTCACTTTGACCAAAATATTAGTAAGTATCTTATAACTATTGTTGTTATTGCATTAAACTATCTGCTGGCTAAGTACGTTGTATTTTCTAAAAGAGATAGTTAATCCTTGTTTTGGAGTGAATTATGGATTTTAAATACGTAGATGTATCAAATAGGCATCCATGGGAGTTGTCACGAACTAGCATTGTGTCTGATATATTAAAACCATATATGTCGATGGGAGAGGGTAATCCTACTATAGCTGATATTGGTGCAGGGGATATGTACTTTTCAAAGATGTTAGCGGATATGGGGAACTGCACTGTGTATGCGATAGATCACATGTATCAGCTATCAGAACGAGCAGATAATCTTATAACATATAACAATATTGAGTGTTTAGAGGATAACAGTATCGATATTGTGGTGATGATGGATGTTTTGGAGCATGTTGAAGATGTGGATTCGTTTTTACAGGTATTGCAACGTAAAACAAAGGAGAATGCAATATTTTTGATTACAGTTCCAGCTTGGCAACATTTATACTGTCATCACGATAAGTTTACTGAACATTTTTGTCGATACGACAAAAAGCAACTTAATGGAGAGCTTAAGAGGAATAATTTATCTGTTCAAAAGATCTTCTATTTCTTCTTTCCATTATATCTATTAAGGACTTTTCAAGTTTATGTGCTGTGGGGCAAGGATAGGGAGCCTAAAGCGAGCGCAACAAGCCGATGGAAATATGGCAGATCTCATATAGTGACAAAGTTAGTTTATTCGCTGTTAAAGATAGATTTTCTTTTTAATAAGACATTTTCATTTTTGCCAGGCTTATCTCTGTTTGCACTATGTAGGAAAAAAACTTTAAAGTAGACTAGGGGCGACTTTCCATAAAATTATCGCAAATGTGTGTAGGGGAGGGGTTAGCCCTCCCTTTTAAGTATAGAGCGACACAGGGCGAGCCAACCTCGCCCCTACGATTTTACGGAAGTCAAAGATATAGCCGCCAGACTAGGTATTGTAAATTTTCATAAATAGTCTTATAATGTTTGTCTATGCAAAAAAAACTTTCATTAAATTCATGTAGTCTTGAGGAGTTGACCGATATCGTGCTATCGCTTGGTGAGAAGCCGTATCGGGCGGGGCAGCTATACAAATGGCTGTACTTTCGCAAATGTGCCGCTGTAGAGGAGATGAGCGACCTGCCGAAGGCGTTCCGTACCTCCCTTGCCGAGATGGCAGAGGTGTCGATCGTTGCCGAAGTTGATCGCAAGGTGTCGAAAAAAGATCGCTCTATCAAATTTCTCTTTGAGCTTGCAGATGGCAACCGTATCGAATCGGTTATCCTATACGACAACGAGCGCACCACCGCCTGTATCTCCACCCAGGTAGGGTGCACGATGGGGTGTAAATTCTGCTCCACCGCCCAGATCGGCTTCAAGCGCAACCTGACCACCGCCGAGATCCTCGATCAGATACGGATCTTAGAGCGTGTTTCGATGGAGGAGGGGATGACTCCAGAGGGGAGACTCACAAACATCGTATTTATGGGGATGGGCGAGCCGCTCGACAACTTTGATAACGTATATAAATCGCTATCGATCCTGATGAACGAAGATGGCTACGGCTACTCGCACAAGCGAATCACGATCTCCACATCGGGGCTTACAGACAAGATCGCTGGTCTCTTTAAATTAGAAACACCACCACATCTAGCCGTATCGCTAAACGCTCCAACGCAGGAGAAGCGGCTGGAGGTTATGCCTATCTCGAATGCATATCCACTGAATAAGCTGCTTGCCCTTCTAAGAACGTTGCCTATGCACAAGCGGAAGAAGATTACCTTTGAATATGTACTCTTAAAGGGGATAAACGATACCACCGATGACGCAAAGGCGCTGGTGAAGCTGATAAAAGATCTGCCAGCAAAGGTAAATCTGATCAGGTACAATGGTGGCGGTAATGCGGAGTTTAAAACTCCAGATGAGAAAAATGTACTAGCATTTCAGAAGATTTTAGTGGATAATGAGATATCGGCTTTTATACGTAAAAGTCTCGGTTCGGATATATTGGGGGCGTGTGGACAACTAGCAGCGGGCTATAATTTAAAGTAGTTATATTTGCGCATTGCGTCGTTGTTTTCGCAAAGCCAATCCTCATGTACGTTTATGTACACTGCGGTTGCCTTTGCGAAAGCCGCCTAGCACTGCATCAAATCTAACAACTTTAATATTAGGAGGATTCCTATGCTCGAAGTTGGAAGTGCAGCACCAGATTTTGATCTCGAAGGGGACGATGGCAAACGCTATACATTAAAGGAGTTTGAGGGGCGGAGGCTTGTGTTATACTTCTACCCCAAAGATAACTCATATGGGTGTAGTCGAGAGGCGACGGAGTTTTCAGAGCTGTCGCATAAATTTGCGATGAAAAATGCTATAATAGTGGGCGTAAGCCCTGATAGCATTGACAGCCATATAAAGTTTAAAGCGAATATTGGTATAACGTTTCTGCTATTAAGCGATCCAGATAATATAACTGCACAAGCCTACGGTGCGTACGGTGATGGACGATTAATGAGGTCGACATTTGCGATCTCGCCAGTGGGTGTGGTGAATCACCTGTGGCGGAGGGTTAATCCGGCTGGGCATGCGAATGCGGTATTGCTAGATTTAACATTTTGATATTAATATTAACCCCTCTCCCGCCCTTCGGGCACCCTCCCCCATAGGGGGAGGGGAACAACCTTTGTGCAAGAATATTCAACCCCTCCCCCTATGGGGGAGGGTGCCCGAAGGG
>JAITWF010000087.1 GCA_031285415.1 Deferribacteraceae bacterium | reverse complement strand
GCAAAGATATCGGCAAGCTATTCCCAGATACCGATATGCAGTATAAGGGTGTTGATAGCCTGCTACTGCTGAATGAGGCGGTTACGCAGATACACAATAGTAAATATACAATCAGTAGTATAGACGCAGTTATAATAGCGCAGGTGCCGAAGATGGCACCATATATAGATCATATGCGAAGGAATTTGGCAGCTATATTGGAGCTTCCTATCGAGGATGTAACGATAAAGGCTACCACGACGGAATATCTCGGATTTACTGGCAGAAAAGAGGGGATCGCTGCCCTCTGCACAGCAAACGTATGGAGGCAGGGTGAACCTTAAAATATCCTGCCTAGGCGGAGCTGGCGAGATCGGCATGAATATGTACCTCTACGAGACACCCACCTCTGCGGTGGTGGTGGATTGTGGCGTTATCTTCTCCGACCCTCAGCAGTACGGCGTAGATTCAGTTTTGCCTGATATATCATACCTTTATGGGATAAAGGATAAACTAAAGGCTGTGCTTTTTACGCATGGGCATGAGGATCACGTTGGCGGCGCAATTAAGCTGTTATCGGAGTTTAACCTCCCAATATTCACAGGGAAGTTCACCGCTGCACTATTGGAGCATAAAAGCTCAAAGTTGAATATAAATATCGTAGAGCCACGCCTATATACATTTGGCGACATATCGGTGGAGTTTTTTCCAGCGCAGCACTCTATTCCAGACACATATGGAGTTGTTATCGTTGCTGACGGCTTCTCTTGTCTTCATCTATCGGACTTCTCGCATGCGGATCCAGAGCTACTGACCCGAAAGATCGATTGCTTGCTGCTCGATTCCACGAATGCGACCACTGAGAGCCGTGGATATACCGAGGATGATGTAAAACAGGAGCTATACAAGATCTTTAGCGAGCGCAGTGGGGGGAGAATATTCTTAACGACCTTCTCATCTAATGTTGCGAGGCTTGGCTCTGCTATCGACGCCGCAGTGCGTGTAGGCAGAAAGGTGGTGCCAGAGGGTGCCTCGATGGAGCGCATTCTGGGACAAGCCATGCGTATGGGGCTTATATCGGTGAACGGTAAAGATATAGTGTCGCCAAAGAAGGCGTATAAGATGGAGCCGAGCGAGCTTGTATACCTCGTGAGCGGTTGCCAGGGGGAGCCACTTAGCGCACTAGCCACTATCGCAAGTGGAGAACGCAAGGCGATCAAGATGATCGAGGGGGATCTCCTGATCTTTAGCTCTCGATTGATCCCTGGTAGCGAGAGGAATGTGAACTTCCTTATAAATAGTGCAATGCGGCGAGGTGTTGAGGTGATACAGGCGGATGATAGGCTTGTGCATGTCTCTGGCCACGCTGGAAGGGGCGACCTGAAAGCGTTTATTGCGGCTGTCGCTCCAAAATATTTTATACCGATCCACGGCGAGTATCGACACCTATCGGCGCACAGAAAGCTTGCCATCGAGGCTGGAGTTGCTCGAGAGAGCTGCCTTATGCTAGAGTCTGGTGGGCAGATTCAGCTCTGGGATGAGGCTGTGGTTTATAATGAGATACCATCGGGGCGAGTTTACATCGATGGGCGTGGCGGATATACGCTGGATGAGAGTGCAGTGACTATGCGCAAGCAGATCGCTAAAGATGGCGTAGTGGTGGTGCGGCTACTCCCTGATGGGGAGATCGCCCTGGAGACGTACGGATTTACGCTGACTGATAAGCAGGAAAGGGATGTTATGCTAGAGATTATAAATAGAGATATCGACTTTGCGCCGCTGAACGAGCAGCTTGCGAGAGTGGTGAAGAGGTATTTCAAGAAGCAGCTTAGTAGGCGTCCATATATAGCTGTTAGTGATTAATTATTTTATGGGCGGGCAGACCCCGCCCCTACAAGGGAAAATGCGTTTCTGCCGTTATGTAGGGGCGGGGTTTGCCCGCCCATGCAGGGAGTTTTAATGAGTTTCATTCAGGCTTTAATTTTAGGTATCGTGCAAGGGTTTACAGAATTTTTACCAGTCAGTAGCTCTGGGCATTTAGCACTAGTGCAGTCGCTATTTGCAGATTTCGAGCAGCCGGGGCTTCTGTACGATACACTTTTACATATGGCGACGCTTCTGGCGGTGCTAGTATTCTTTCGTGATCGGATCCGCAGATTGTTTTTGGCGCTCTTCGGGCTAGTAATCCATCGATATAAGGTGTACTATTACGAGGAGAAGAGGCTCCTATGGGGGATCGTGATTGCAACTATCCCTACAGGGATAATAGGCTATCTCTTGAGCGATCTTTCAGAGTCGTTCTTTGAAAAACCGGCAGTAGTGGGGTATTTTCTTATACTCACCTCTATCCTGCTATTTATATCAGATCGATTCAAGGGGCATGAGGGGGTAACACCTGCTAAAGCGCTCTTTGTAGGGATAATACAGGGGCTTGCGGTATTTCCAGGGATCTCCAGATCTGGCTCTACGATCTTTGCAGGGCTTCTGATGGGGATCTCGAGGGAGAGAGCGGCGGAGTTTTCATTTCTGATCTCGATCCCTGCGATATTGGGGGCGGCTGTATTGCAGATCCCTCATATCGGCGGTGTAGCAGCCTCCGATTGGGTTGTGTATATTATCGGTATGATAGCGGCGTTCCTCTGCGGAGTTTTCGCTATTGGCGTGATGATGAGTTTGGTTAAAAAAGCTAGATTGGAGATATTTGCGTTGTACTGCTTAATTGTAGGTATAGCGGCTGCAATCTGGATGTAGGAAGGATATGCGAAAGGGCTTTGTATACGAAATTTTCTTTGTTGTCTTAATAGTTGCGATGATCTTCACTACGCTATCACTACTGTCGTATAGTGCGGCGGATCCATCGTACTCTAATATAATCTTCTCTCGATATCAGGAGGGGGTCGACAATATCTTCGGCAAGGTGGGAGCATACTCTGCCGATATCTTGGGTACTATCTTCGGCTGGTGCGCACTTTTTGCGCCACTTATGATCCTATTCGCCTTCGCCCAGACCGTTCGCCTCTATCGAGGGCGTGAACGTGGCGGACGAGTGCTTTTATCAGTAACGCTCTTCTTCCTCTTTATCCTAATGTTTTCAATATTGAGCGGATTAATCGGCGGAGAAGATCTCTACTTTGCTGATAAATCGAGCGGCGGAATCTTCGGTGTCGCAGGTAGCACCATCATTGCAAGCGTTATTGGCAGCACTGGCGGTATTATCCTCTCGATAATAGCTATTCTACTGTTACTTTTAGGGATTGCAAAGGTATCGGCAGTCGATCTAGTCCGATATATCGCACTAAAGATCGATGAGGCAAGGAGCGGCGACGAACCAGAGTATGGGATGTTTGACGAGCCGAAACCATCATTCGTTCGCAGAGTGCGTAGCGCAATATCCGATCTAAAGAGCAGCCGTACAGCTAAACGCAAAAAAGCACTCGAAGAGTTTGTGCAGAGGGAGAAAACGGAGCAGATTCTCAGGGAGAGCGAGCAGATCAAGCATACCCCTGTTGTGGCAAAGATCCCACCTGTTATCGAACCGCCTATTATAGAGGAGGTTGCTACATGGGATCCAGAGAGTACTCCGCCGCCTTTAATAGTGCCCTCGTATAAACCTGTAGTGGCGGCAACTTCACCAAACTTAGAGATGAGTCTGAAAGATATCCTACCTGAGGGGGCGGAGCTACTCACCGTGACGAAGCTGGAGGAGCTTCTTGCTACACAGGAGAGTCGAGAGCCAAACATTCCTATCGCAACGCTAGAGCCAGAGGAGCTGGAGGCGTTGAATATTATCCCTGCCTACGAACCAGAAGCGGTGCCTGCCCAAGTGCAGAGAAAGACGCCTATAAAAGATTATTCGCTATCGATCACGCTTCTCGATCCACCCTCCGATGATATCGTAGAGGCGGATCCGCAGGAGCTTAGAGATAAGGCAGATCTTCTGCTGAATAAACTGCGTGATTTCGGCGTGGATGGACGTATCAGGGAGATTCGCCCAGGGCCTGTGGTGACGCTATTTGAGCTGGAGCCAGCCCCTGGAATAAAGATTAATAAGATCGCAAACCTTGAAAACGACCTTGCACTTGCCATGAGCGCATTAAGTATCCGTATAATAGCCCCAATTCCAGGGAAGGCCGCAGTGGGGATAGAGGTGCCGAACGCTAAACGCAATATGGTCAGTATGCGTGAGCTTCTAGAGGTGAACGAGTTTGGTGGCAGTGAGTCTCCTCTAACGGTAGCGTTAGGTAAAGATATCTCTGGCAAACCGTACTTTACCGACCTGCGCAAGATGCCTCACCTACTGGTAGCCGGTACGACAGGTAGCGGTAAATCGGTCTGTATAAACACAATTATCTGCTCGGTACTATATAAATCGTCGCCTAGTATGGTGAAGTTTGTGATGGTAGACCCAAAGATGGTGGAGTTAAGCGTATATGAGGGGATCCCCCACCTTGCCGCACCTGTGGTGACAGACTCTCGCAAAGCTTCGGCGGTGCTACAGAATGTAGTGAAGGAGATGGAGGCTCGGTATACCCTCCTCGCCGCCTGTAAGGTGCGCAATATTGACTCGTACAACGAATATATAAAGACCCACGAGACGCTTGCAGATGGCACGATCCTGAACCCTATGCCATATATGGTGGTGATCGTGGATGAGTTTGGCGACCTGATGATGGTTGCAGGTAAAGAGGTGGAGAACGCTATCATCCGTATCGCCCAGATGGCTAGAGCGGTGGGGATCCACCTGATACTCGCCACACAGCGTCCGTCGGTGAACGTCATCACAGGGATCATAAAGGCGAATATGCCAGCTCGTATCTCGTTTCGAGTGTCATCGAAGATCGACTCTCGCACGATCCTTGATCAGAATGGCGCAGAGCTACTTCTAGGCAAGGGGGACAGCCTCTTTATCCCACCAGGCTCTAGCGATGCACTGCGTATACACGGCTGTTTCGTAAGTGAGGCGGAGGTGCTTCGGATCGTTGAGGGATTGAAGATCTACGGCGAACCAGAGTACGATATGGCTCTGATGGAGGAGTCTGGCGGCGAGGATAGCTTCGACGATGAGGATCTGGACGCTCGCTACGATGAGGCTCTCAAGATCGTCAAGGATAAAGGGTTCGCCTCGATATCGATGATTCAACGGTATCTGCGGATCGGGTATAATAGAGCCGCTAGGATCGTGGAGACTATGGAGCAGCAGGGGCTGATTGCGCCGAGCGATGGAACATCGAAACCTAGAGAACTCTTGCGAAGGGACTAAAAGGAGAGCAATGTGCACGAAGTAGGCGTAGCCGAAGAGGTTTTAAAGACCGTTTTGTCGATAGCTAAAGAGAATAATGCGAGTAAGGTGACAGAGGTTGTGCTAAAGTTAGGCTCGATCTCTGGCGTATCGGCGGACGCATTGCAGTTTGCCTTTGACGCAATCAAAGAGGGGTCGATCGCCGAGGGTGCAAAGTTTCAGATCGATATAATAAAGGCTGTGGGCGTCTGCGCCGATTGCGGAAAGGAGAGTATCCCTGATACATTCTTCTCGATCTGCGACCATTGCGGCGCACCGACGCTTGAGATCGTAGCAGGAAAAGAGTTTGAGATCGATTATATAGACGTGGAATAGCGTCACACTCCCCCCTTGAGGGGGAGTCGAAGCTTTAGCTTCGGTGGGGGGTTAGTGATATGCAAACATTTTACCCCTCCCCGAAACATTGCATGTTTCGACCCTCCCTCAAGGGGAGGGTGTTAGAGGAGGGAGCCTAATATTATGCGCATAGATATTAAAGACAAGGTACTATCAAAGAACGATATAGTAGCGAACAGGTTAAGGGAGCGATTTGCCAAGAGTGGCACATTTGTGATAAACCTTGCCTCTTCGCCAGGTAGCGGTAAGACGACGCTTCTTGAGAAGCTTCTGCCACGCCTAAAGGATAGCTTTAAGCTTGCTGTAGTGGAGGGGGATCTTCGCACAGAGAACGACGCCAACCGTTTGCGCCAAGTGGGGGTGAACGCCGTGCAGATTCAGACTGGCGATGCCTGCCATCTGGAGGCGGCACAGGTGGAGTCGCTCCTTGAGGGGATTAATGCGGATGAGCTTGATATTCTGATTATTGAAAATATCGGTAACCTTGTATGCCCAGCCTCGTACGATCTAGGGGAGGATCTCTTCTTTATCATGCTTAGCACAGCGGAGGGGGACGATAAACCTGCCAAATATCCAACGATCTTCTTTAATGCGGATTACTTTATACTTAACAAGATCGATCTAGCACCGTATGTGGATTTTGATATCGATAGGTGTGTGCGATATGCAACGGATATAAATGCAGAGCTAAAGATCTTTAAGACCTCCGCAAGGACGGAGGAGGGGCTAGATGCGCTCGCCGACGAGATCGCACGGCTTGCTACAGAGAAGAGGGCTACTCTTATTTTGAGATAATGCAATATCTTAATTGCGGAGTTCCCCTCCTTGGAGGGGTGGCACGAAGTGACGGGGTGGTTTATCCGCAATCCAGTATAAAATTCATAGGAATTCCTATGTTTTCATTCTGGACTGCGGCTCTGAGGCCGCAGTGACGTGTTTTTTTTATAGTTTATGTAATTAGTATACTGGTGCTGTTCTTATCTACTGCAATATTACCCCTAAATGCACCGCAGCCAAGAGTGCCATAGAGTAGATGATACCCTTTGAGAATAGCGTTTTGAAGCCGTTGCCGTGCAGGTGCCTTCTAAAGCTATAATGAAGTAGCGCATGAAACAGAAGGAAAACGTCGATAATAACTTTTATCGCATAGCTTTCACGCAAGATCGCATAGAAGATTACTATATATATTATAAAGTGCAGGATTGTGAAGAGTTTGTATCCCCTCTCCTCCTGCATATCTTTCAAGATAAGGAACATCTTCCACTCTTTTGCCCTGACAGCGTCCATTCCATGTACCATCAAGAGTGCAATAATTACAGAAAAAAGTAGAGCTTCCATTATTGCCCCTACACTATTTATTGTATTTTTTAATATACTCCTGCACGCCCACATTAATCCCCTTTGCGATCTCTTTGCGGTACGCCTGAGTAGTTAGTTTTTTATAATCGTTTTTATTCGATAGGAAGCCGACCTCTGCAAG
>JAITWF010000057.1 GCA_031285415.1 Deferribacteraceae bacterium | reverse complement strand
CACGTATCTGTCACTCACCAACAGTTCCTGCACTTAGTGCATGTTTTGGTCGTGGTGCTATGACAAATAGCTGGAACGACATTGCAAACGCTAAAGCGATCTTGATCGAAGGCTCAAACGCCGCTGAAAACCACCCGATGTCTGCAAAGTACATCATGCGTGCAAAGGAGAAGGGTGCAAAGGTTATTCACGTTGACCCTCGTTTTACTAGAACATCTAAAATCTCCGATATTCACGCACAGCTTCGCCCAGGCACAGACGTTGCCTTCATGGGCTCTATCATTAACTATATCATACAAACTAACGCTATCGACGAATTCTTTGTAGATAACTATACTAACTCTAAATTTATCGTAAGAAGCGATTTCAAATTCGACGATGGTATCTTCTCTGGCTACGATAAGAATACATTTATGTATGATATATCAACATGGAACTACGAGCTAGATGCGAAAGGGCTTCCAAAAGTTGCAGCTAGCAAGAATGATCCAAATTGCGTTTACCAGAAGATGAAGCAACACTACTCTAGATATACATTTGAGCTTGCCTCTGATATATCTGGTGTACCTGTCGAAAAGATCAAAGAGATCGCTGACGTTTATATAAACAACCGTCCAGGCACAATGCTTTACGCTCTAGGACTTACACAGCATACCGTTGGCGTTCAGAATATCCGTTGCATGGGTATCATTCAGCTGCTCCTCGGTAACGTTGGTAAAGCTGGTACTGGTATCAACGCACTTCGTGGTGAGCCAAACGTTCAAGGTACTACCGACTTTGCGCTTCTATTCCACTATCTACCAGGCTACCTAAGCACACCTAACCATAATCAGGTGAAGCTTGCAGACTTCCTAAAAAGCACAGGTACCTTTAGATCTAAATTCTTTATCGCTCTGATGAAGGCTTGGTACGGCGATAATGCTACTGCGGCAAACGACTACGGCTACGACTATCTACCGAAGAAAAACGGCACAAAGAACTACTCTATCTTTAGAATATTCGAAACCGCTGTTGAAGGGCAGATGAAGTGTATGTATGTAATGGGGCAGAACCCAGCCGTTACAAGTGCGAATCTAAACCTTGTATTTGCAGGTCTAGATAACCTTGAAACACTGATCGTTGCAGACCCATTCATGACTGAGACTGCATCTTTCTGGGAAAGACCAGGTGCAGATCCGAAAAATATCAACACAGAAGTTATCTTCCTGCCAGCGAACTCGTTCCTCGAGAAAGATGGCACACTGATCAACTCTGCTCGTATGGTTCTATGGAGATACGGCGGCACACCAGGTGCAGGCACCTCTAAACCAGATCTTGAGCTGATCGACTTGATCTTTACTAGAATTAAAGAGCTTTATGCAGATTCTACCGATCCGAAAGATGAAGGGATCAAGAAGATTGCATGGAACTATCAGCAGGCTAAAAATGAGAAGTGCGCTACTAACGCACTATTCGCAGAGCATGTTCTTAGAGAGATCAACGGCTACAACCTGAAAACAGGTCAGCTACTGAACGGTATCGGCGAGATTAAAGGCGACGGTACTACATCTGGCGGTAACTGGCTATATGCAGGTTGCTTTGCTGGCGATGTAAATAAAACTAAACGCAAAGATACCAAAACAGACCCAAGCGGCTTAGGACTATTTCCAGAGTTCTCTTGGACATGGCCAGGCAACATGAGAATCCTTTACAACCGTGCATCTTGCGACGCCGCAGGGAAACCATTTGATGAGGCTAACAAGCTTGTATGGTGGGATGAGGCGCAGAAAAAATGGACTGGCTACGATATACCAGACGTTGGCTCTGTAACAGACGCACCAAACACACCAGGGGGCAAACGCCCATTCAGAATGTCTGCTGAGGGCGTTGGTCGCTTCTTCGCAGCTTCATATGCTGAACCAGATGTGAATCAACCTGGGCAGATGAGAGATTACTCTTATACAAACGTAGATGCTCCATTTCCAGAGTTCTACGAGCCGGTAGAGAGCCCTACCACAAACGTACTGCACCCTAAAACACCTGTGAATCCTGCGCTACGTTACCCACGTTTGCCAGATTTCCAGAAGATAGGTAATAAGAAGGATTTCCCTTACGTGCTTTGCACATCATCTGTGACTGAGCACTGGTGCTGCGGCGCATACACCAGAAACGTACCTTGGCTGAACGAGCTTGTGAAAGAGACATACATGGAGATGCCTGTTAAACTTGCTGAAAAGCTAAACGTTAAAGGTGGCGATATGATTAGAGTATCGTCTGCTAGAGGCGAGGTGAAGGTTAAGGTTATGGTGACAGAGAGAATTCAAACTCTGATGATCAACGGCGAAGAGACAACTGTTGTCTGGATGCCATATAACTGGGGCTTCAAAGGCTTGAGCCAAGCTGCCAGCACCAACCTGATCACTATCGACGCAGGTGACCCGAACACATGGATACAGGAAACAAAGGCTTGCTTAGTCAATATCGAGAAGATTGATAACGTTTAATCAGGGGGTTAGCTGATGAGCAATTTACGAGAGCTAGCTGAAAATTGGCTAGAGAAACGTCCTTTTCTGAAAGAGTATATGGAGCTGCACCTTGCTATAGACGATGTGTTTTTAAATACACAGGTAGATGAAGTTGTGTCTCGTAGCATAAAGCAGGGTAAAGAGGAGTTTGAAAAGGGCGTAGAGCTAATAAATATCAAAGGTCTCGAGATCTTTGAGGCAGAGCTAGCTGAGCGGGTATTTCGTGAATTACCCTCGATTGCGGAGAGCTATGACTTTCCTGAGAAGTTAGCAAATTCGATGAAAGATATCGGCAGATATGTTGTCGCAAACGAAGGCTTTGCAAGGGCGGCAATAGAGAAAGCGTTGAATCAAGAGTCGTTCGAAGATTTTGAGAAACAAGGCTTAAACGCTGGACTAGTGCTGCTTTTCGCACAGAAAGCTATCGAAAAAGCTATACAGACGGCAGGTAAAACTATAGGTGATTTCCTAGCGGAGAACCCATGGCATAAAAAAACCTGCCCTGTATGTGGTGGTATCCCTACCATGGCGATCCTCAGGAAGGGCGCACGTGGCAGATCAAAATACTTGGTCTGCGGAACGTGCAGAACGGAATGGACAATGAATCGTATCGAATGCCCTTATTGTGATAACGACAAGCAGGAGAACATTCGTATAACCGAGTTCGATGCCGAAAAAGATTTGCGTATAGATACATGTGACGCTTGCAAAAGCTATATCAAAACCTATACAGGCAACAGCGTTGACGACATCGCAATGAGGGATTTTGCCTCCATACACATCGATATAGCAGCCAAACAGACCGGCTTTAATAAGGTCGGTTCGTTAGAGCTGAAAGATTAGTATGATATATTTAGATAATGCAGCGACTACGTTTCCTAAGCCGCAGAGTGTCATTGATATGGTTCATGACACTCTGACGCACGGCATAGGCACACCTGGCAGAGGAACCCATGAGGCGGCTTTGAAGGCTGGCGATAGGGTGAATATTGTACGTAGGAAGATGCAAAAGTTTTTTGGTATGCTAGAGGAGTATCGTGTAGCCTTTACGTATAGTGCTACGGATGCGTTGAATACAGTCCTGAAGGGGTATCTAGACGAGGGAGACCACGTTATTATATCTACGATGGAGCATAACTCTGTATCACGTCCCGCAATACGTATGGCTCAGGATAGATTTATCTCCCTCGATATAGCAAACACCGACGACTACGGCTATATAGACCTCGACGACCTCAAAAAGAGGTTCAAGAGCAATACAAAGCTGGTTGCCATAAGTCATGGCTCCAACGTCGCTGGTGTGGTGCAGAATATCGAGGAGATCGTAAAACTTGCGCATGAGCATGATGTGGCGGTGTTAGTTGACGCCGCCCAGACCGTTGGTGTAATCCCGATCAACGTCCGTGCGCTTGGAATAGATTTTCTAGCATTTTCAGGGCATAAGGGGATTATGGGCATGCAGGGCACAGGTGGCCTTGTGATAGGGGAGCGTATCCGTAAGTTGAGACCGTTTCGGGAGGGTGGTACAGGATTTGATTCTGAATCCGAGACCCAGCCTGTTAACTGGCCAGAGGCTTACGAGAGCGGAACTCCAAATGTAGCAGGGATACTTTCAATGGGCGCAGGTTTAGATTTTATAAACGAAGTGGGCATTGAAAATATTGCAAAGAAAGAGTTGGCGCATATTGATAAGATTTATAATGCTCTAAATGAGATGGATAATATTACAATATATAGCCCACCACCTGGTAGAGCGGATAGGATAGCAGTTTTATCCTTCAACCTAGATGGTTGGGACTCTGCCGATGTCGGCGATGTGTTGAATTTGAGCCATGGCATCCACCTTCGGTGTGGTTTGCACTGCTCGCCTTTGGCGCACAAACGGCTTGGCACATTCCCAGTAGGCACTATCAGGGTGAGCCCGGGCTATTTTACAACAGATGACGACATAGAGGAGTTTATCCGTGCCGTCAGAATGCTAACTCTAACGGACGTTCCGAATATAGGGATATAAAAAGAGGATAATAAAATATGGCAACAGAGATAACAGCTCCAATAGCAATGCTCCATGATGTTTCAAAATGTTCTGGTTGCAGAGCCTGTATGGTAGCCTGCAAGCAGTGGAAAGATCTGCCTGCAGATCCAACGCCCTTTGATGGCCAGTTCCAGTCTCACAAGGAGCTAAGCCCAAAAACATACAACCTGTTGATAATGAAAGAGTATTATAGACACGGCAGACTTGACTGGAACTTCCTAAAGTACCAGTGCATGCACTGCGGCGACGCTACATGTATCAAAGCTTGCCCATCTAAGGCACTATACAAATCCGACAGCGGCGCAGTGCTGCTAGATGAGGCAAAGTGCGTTGGTTGCGGATACTGCGAGGCGTACTGCCAGTATCAGGTGCCAAAGATCGACAAAGAGCGCAAGAAGTCTACCAAGTGTAACTTCTGCATAGATAGAGTAGAGAACGGTATGGAGCCATCTTGCTCAAAAATTTGCGTTACTGATTGCATATCGTTCGGTTCACTCGAAGATATGCAGGCGAAGGCAGAGGCAAGATTATTGGTGCTCAAGAAAGATTTCCCAATGGCGAACCTCTATAACGTCCGTCCAAACAACGGTATCCTAGGGGCAAACATGATGTATATCCTCACCGATGCGCCAGCAACATACGGCCTGCTTGAGGATCCGAAGATTCCGTTGAGTATCACTCTGACTGGCGGCGCAGTGCCTGAGGTTCCAGAGGGTGGTTTAGGTGCTAAAGTTTCACCTGTACACACTGCATTTGCAGGTGTTGTTGTAGGTGCTGCCGTTGGTGCTGGAGTGGTCTTGTCTTCTAAACTTTCGAAGGAGACGATAGATGAATAAAACTAGACGTGAAATATTAAAGCTTGCAGGCGTTGCAGGGGTCGCTGGGTTGACTGGCGGCACGGCGTCCGCTGTTCACGCTCAAGTTGCTCCCGAAACTACCAAGGCTACTATACCTACAAATGGCGCAGTCGGAATGCTTTACGACGCCAGCTTGTGCGTTGGTTGCCAAGTCTGCGTACGCTCGTGCTATGAGACAAACTTTTTAAATAGGTCGTACTACGTAGATCAGGTGATCCCACCAGAGGAGCAGAGTATCTTCTTGAAAGAGGATCTTAAACCTATAATTGCGCCGAAAGATCAGCAAGACCCAAGCGATCCGAAGATCTATTCGTATGCAAACGACTATCGCTTTAGAAACGTTATACAGAAGTATGTGGATGAGGAGAACGGATTCCACTTTGTAAAACGTCAGTGTATGCACTGTAATCATCCAGGGTGCGTGTCTGCATGCCCAGTGAAGGCGATGACGAAGAATGAGGCAGATGGCGTTGTTGAGTACAATCAAGAGGTATGTATCGGTTGCCGTTACTGCCAGATCGCCTGCCCATTCAATATTCCAAAATTTGAGTGGCACAGAGCAGTGCCTAAGATCGTTAAGTGCGAACTGTGCAAAGATACCCTCTGGAACGATGCAGCCTCTGGCAAAACACCGCAGACCGCTTGCACCAGAGATTGTCCTCAGAAGGCCGTAATATTTGGCAACCGTGACGCTCTTATGGCAGAGGCGAAGAAACGTCTTGCAGAGAACCCAGAGAAGTATAACCCTACTATCTATGGCGAAGAGGTGTACGGCGGTACAGGCGTAATCTACCTTCTTGATGCAGGTGTTGAGCCAGAAAATCTTGGCTTCCCAGCGGAGTTAGGTGCAGAGAACTACGCTCAAAAGTCAGAGAAGGTACAGCATACCATCTATAAATTTGGTATCGCTCCGCTAGCTCTCTACGGCACATTGGCATATTTAGGCTCGAAGAATGCGAAGAAGCACAAAAAGGAGGGGGATGATGAGTAATACCAACGAAAGTGCTGTTTTAAAGGCTCCAATACTCACCAAAACCTTCCTTATCACGCTGATAGTAGTTCTTATCGGTGTTGCGCTTATCGGGTATAGGTATGTGAGCGGTATCGGCGTAGTTTCAAACCTCTCGGATGGATATCCTTGGGGTATATGGCTCGGCTACGATGTTGCTGTAGGCACTGCATTTGCGTGCGGCGGCTATATCCTTGCGATCACTGTATATATAATGAACAACTTCAAGTACCATCCGTTGATTAGATCCGCTGTACTAGCCAGTATGTTTGGCTATGCGCTAGCAGGTCTTTCGGTTATGGTCGATATCGGCAGATATTGGAACTCGTACAACTTCTTCGTGCCAGGGCGTTGGCAGCCAAACTCTGTTATGTTTGAGGTTGCGCTCTGCGTAATGGCGTACACAGTGATACTTATAATCGAGTTTCTGCCAGCTGTATTTGAAGGGCTCGCAGACAAGGGGCACGCTTGGGCGAAATCGGCTTATAAATCCCTCGATAAGGTGTTGATCTTTATCATCGCTTTAGGGGTGCTACTGCCGACTATGCACCAGTCGTCACTTGGCTCTATGCTTATCATATCGGGGTACAAGCTGCACCCACTGTGGCAGACGATGTTTCTACCGATGTTGTTCCTCGGCAATGCGATCCTTATGGGTTTTGCAATAGTTGGCTTTGAGGTAACGCTTGCTACGGTAGGCTTTAAGCGTCCTTTCGAGAAGGAGCTTGTCTCGCTATCGAAGGTGATCCCATTTATCGCTGTAGGTTGGGTTGTGATCAGATTTATCAGCATAACAACCTCTGGCGCATGGGGCGAAGCGTTTACCCCTAGCTGGCTGACGTTGGTATTCTGGCTTGAGATTATCTTGGTTCTGATTCCAGCGTTCATAATACAGTTCTCTAGCTGGAGTGGTAGCATGAGAGGGATCTTTGTATCTTGCTTCATGCTGATGTTTGGTGGCGGTATGTACAGACTTAGCGTCTATATTACAGCCTTTGATCCAGGAAGCGGATACAACACATACTTCCCTAGCGTTAGTGAGCTTTTTATCACATTGAGCATGATTGCGATTGAGATATTGGGATATATCACACTTGTGAAGATCTTCCCAGTGCTGGCAAATCCTGCGGCGCACAAGAAACATTAATTTTTTCCCCATCCAATGGGGTGAGCCTCAAAAACTCACCCTGTTGGAATAGGGATGGGGCAGACTAATTATGTTCATAGGGCGGGCAAACCTCACCCCTACATCAGAGCTTTGCGCCTGCATTGCCTTATGTAGGGGCGGGGTTTGCCCGCCCTATGGTCGTATTAATTAACTGTCTCTCAAGATCTGATTTTGCTCCTGCGATATATCGACGATCGTCGAGGGCGTTTCGTTCGATACGTCGCCCCATAGCATATATTTAACGTTAAATCTGTCTTTGATACTCTCAGGATCATTTAATGGTGCCGAACCGCTTATATTCACGCTCGTTGCCGTCACTGCCCCTACCACCGATATTGCATCTGCAAGCCACTTCGTCTTCACCATACGTAGCGCAATCGTGCCACCCTTTGTATAGAGTATCGGCACAGTCGGGCGAGCCTTTACCACTACAGTATACGGCTTATCGCCGCTCCATAGCTCCTCTAGCCACTGCAATCTATCAGTAGAGAGCGGCAGGGCTAGTTCATTGAACTGCTCCCAGCTCCCGATTAGCACTGGCAGAGGGTTAGTCCTGTTGCGCTTCTTGATAGTATAGATCTTCTCATTCGCCTCTATGGAGGCGAGCGGCGCACCAATTCCGTATATAGTATCAGTTGGGTACGCTATAGGCTCGCCGTCACGTATAGAGGCGTAGAGTGCGGTGATCGCTGTGTTTTTATTAGCTGTAAGTATTATCATTTTAGAGAAACCCCTCTACCACCCTTCGGGCACCCTCCCCCCAAGGGGGAGGGGAATTATTGTTGCACCCCTAAATCACTTACCCCTCCCCCTTG
>JAITWF010000141.1 GCA_031285415.1 Deferribacteraceae bacterium | reverse complement strand
TCTTCTCTATATATGCCGCTGCCATCTTCTCAAGCTCGTCGGTGATAGCCTCTACCACGTAGCTTCCAGCAAGTGGGTCGATCGTATCGGCTGCGCCAGATTCATTTGCTATTATCTGCTGTGTGCGCAGTGCGATCCCGACAGACTCCTCGGTAGGTAGTGCAAGGGCTTCATCGAATGAGTTTGTATGTAGCGATTGTGTGCCACCCATAGCTGCAGCGAGCGTCTGCACGGCAACACGCACGATATTATTCTTCGGCTGCTGCGCCGTTAGGGAGCTACCTGCTGTCTGCGTATGGAATCTTAACATCCATGAGCGTGGATCTTTTGCATGAAAGCGATCTTTCATAATCTTCGCCCAAAGTCTGCGTGCCGCACGGAACTTTGATATCTCTTCAAGGAAGTTGTTATGGCAGTTAAAGAAGAAGGAGAGGCGGCCAGCAAATGCGTCTACATCTAGCCCTGCGTCTATAGCTGATTGCACGTAGCAGATACCATCTGCCAATGTGAATGCGATCTCCTGTGCGGCGTTGGAGCCTGCCTCACGGATATGATAGCCGCTGATACTGATCGTATTCCATAGCGGCACATTGTCTTTGCAGTATGCGAATATATCGGTAATGATCCGCATAGACTCCTTTGGTGGGAATCTGTATGTACCTCTTGCGATATACTCCTTTAATATATCGTTCTGGATGGTGCCAGAGATCTTATTCGATGGCACACCCTGCTTTTCACCTACAGCGATATAGCATGCTAATAGGAAGGAGGCTGTAGCGTTTATCGTCATCGATGTGGAAACTTTATCGAGTGGTATCCCTTGGAAGAGGGTCTCCATATCGGCGAGAGAGTCTATCGCAACGCCAACTTTCCCCACTTCCCCTTCAGCGAGAGCGTCGTCGGAGTCGTATCCGATCTGGGTTGGTAGGTCGAATGCAACAGAAAGCCCAGTGGTGCCCTGTTTTAATAGGTATTGATAACGTTTATTTGATTCCTCTGCTGTTGCAAAGCCAGCGTACTGGCGCATAGTCCAGAATCGGCTACGATACATAGTCGGCTGTACGCCACGTGTAAGGGGGAACATACCTGGATATCCAAGCTTCTCTTCGTAGTTGAAGTTTGGCAGATCATCTGGAGTGTAGAACGGCTTTATCTCGATACCAGACGTTGTTGTAAAGTTTTTCTTCCTTTCAGGCACCTTTGAGATACTTTTCTTGTAGGACTCTTCCCATTTCTGACGCATAACGCCCCCCATGTCTATTGTAATATATTCAAATATCTATCTAACTCTTCTAGAGTATAATCTGCTATAAGCTTTACCATATCAGATTCGCTATCAAAACAGCTATAATATCTCTTTCTATCGGTAAACTTTATATTTATCGGTGGCAACCCTGTCTGCATAAGCTCAAGATTCATAAGGAGTCTGCCTGTGCGCCCATTTCCGTCGATAAAGGGGTGTATCCCCTCGAAGAGCATATGAAATAGGGCAATACGATGAACTATGTGAAGCTTCTCTTTCATCTCATTATACTGTGCAATAAGCTCTTCCATCTTTTTGGGTACAATGTACGGCTCTGGCGGCGTGGTAGCTGCCCCCATAATGCGCACAGGTAGTCGCCTATATACGCCTGAATCCTCACGTCTATCAATAAGCACAAGCGAGTGAATCTCCTTTATTACACGCTCTGAAAGCGGCTCACCCCTCTGTACCAAGTCGAGCATATACACAAAGGCGTCTCTATGTCCAACCGCCTCTAGATGGTCTTTTAGCGGTTTTTCGCCTATAGTAACGCCCATCGATAGTACCATTGCCGTCTCTTGCAATGTGAGAGTATTCCCCTCTATAGCGTTGGAGTTATAGGTAAAATCCACCGTAAACTCGCTCTGTAGCCTATTAACCTCTGCTGGCGTAAGAGGGCGACAACGCTTTAACTCCGCTAACTTATCATCGATCTGGTGAAATAAATCTTCCCACATACGCTGATTATGCCACATAATTCAGACTAGTTCAACAAGATATCTAGCTCCTCTAGCTTGCTGCAACTCTTTCTATATGTATCGTCATCTACTATATTGTATATTGCAGGGGCAGTATCGCCACTTTGTGCGCCGCTATTGGTTTGTGCAGGTGAAAAGGCGTATAGGAGTATATCGTTATCCGCCGCAACTGACTTTACATAATCCTCCTCGCCTGGGAGGTTCTCCATTGCATGATCCATCGCTGGGGCGAGCCGTGTCATTATATCATCTACTATTGAATCGGCTGTGCCGAGTATCCCATCAGCCCTTTCGGCGTTGTCGCCCTTTAGGGTAGTGGTGTCAGCGAAGAATTCGCCGAAGTTCTCAACCTCGTCCTCTAGATTGGCGAAGATCGGATTGTCCTCAAAGAATTCACTATCGCCGCCAATCTGCTCTGCTAGTGTAGGCTTATTAGCACCCTGTTGCACGAGGGTAGGGGTGCGATCTTTTGCTGGTATTGTTTCATCTAATCCTGTCTCCACCGACGCTATCGGATCGTAGATATTATTGCGGAAGAGTCTATTGGCAACTTTGCGCAGGGTGATACGCCAATTCTTATCGGTATCTTTCTCCCCCTTAAGCTGTTTTATAAATCTCATATTAGTAGGTAAGTCGTTGATATCTTTCGCTAATCCTCTCATGCCGCCCTTTGGTCTTGCATAGTTATAGAGCTTTTCTGCGTTTCGTGATGATAGTTTGCTTGCTGCAAGAGCCTTTGCGTAGTTTCTGTATGCAGAGCCGTATAGCCCTGGATTTAAACTCAATAGCTCCTCCACGATCCTACTATCTAGCGACGGATTCTGTAGGGCAGCTATACGGTTCTCTATCCGTATAGGGTCGGTATCATTTATCCAGCCCTTTTTGAATAGCTTCGCTAGCTCTACAGGGTCTGCTGCGCTATTTTCAAACGCCTGCTGGCGCACATATGGGTTGGGATCACTCTGCATAATCTGTAGCGAACTCCTTTCTGTGCGTGGGTTTCTGGCGATACCGTTGCGAATGCATGGGTCGGGATTATTTACATTATACTTGAGCATGGCAGGGGTGGCGCAGCTTCCAGCAAAGATCCGCTCCTTGTCGGCGCAGTTTGCCAATGTCATATCAGGCTCTAGCATATCGAGTATATTCGTTGTTAGTTTAGGATTATCCAAGAGGGCAGAGCGCACCGTAGGGTCTGTATCCTCGGTCATCTTCCTAATCTGCTCCTCTGTTAGCTTTGGGTTAGATGCGGCGGCAGCACGTACAGAGGCTACAGGATCTTTTGATAGTCGTGATACTAGATCCGCAGGGGTGTTTGGGTTTGAGCCTACGGCGGCACGCACATCGGGGTCGTCATGAGCGGCAAGCTTTCGTAGCTCCATAGTTGGGAGGTACGGATTCTTTGCCACATCATCTAGGTATCCATCCTCGATAAGATCTTTAAAATCGTATCTACCTAATGGAGCGTTTGCAGCGAGTAGCCCTAACGTATCGGGGTCGCCCTCTGAACCGTTAATCAGTTCATCTGCCTCGACCTCTTCGACATCCACGGCAGGGGCAACTTGAGCGACTTCGTATGAGGGCTGATCGTTAAATTTATTGATAGCAAAGGGGATAGAGGCTATCGATACCCCTAATATAGCGGCGGCGGCAAGCGTTTTAGGGTCGATCTTGAACGCCTTGCCTGCTTTCTTTGGTTTTTCGATAGGTGCCTCTTCTGGTGTAGGTGAGGGGACTGCTCGCCCTGTATCTGGCGTTGGTTCTTCAACAATCTCTGGCTCTGGGGTATGCTCCTCTTTAATGAGTATTGCACTATCTGCACGTTTGTATCCGATCATCACGTATCCGTCGAATAGCTGGTACGCTGTAGGCTGTACACCACGTTTGACAGATTCTGCGATAACGGCATCTGCCTCACCAGAGGGGACGATCAAAGCGGCAGGGAGGGTGGCTCCGTCGGAGGAGGTCTGATTGATCAGATTTTTAAACTGTTTATCAAGCACGCCCCCCCAGAATCTGCCAGCATGTTTCGTATCCTTTCGACGAGCGAGGGCGACGTATCCAGTGTCGTAGGAGGTGTCTGTCATGATAAGTTTATATAAACCGTCAGAGAGAGCGGATTGGGAATCGAGCTTGATTCCAAAACGTTCCATACCCTCTTGAATGCTTGTTATGAATGCGTCCTGTTTAGCCAAAACAATCTCCTCTTGAAATACTATACATAACTATGTTACTTATAAATCTATGAGAATACTCTTAACACAGCTTCGCCGCATAGGCGATGTAATCACCACAACCCCTGCCGTACGTGCAGTACGTGCCACATGGCAGGATGCAACTATCGATTATCTCACCGAGTCGCCATCCGATGAGATCTTCAGGCACAACCCTTATATCGATAATATCATTACAATACAACGAAGACCATCATTTTTGCAATACGTGAGTTTGATCAATTCGCTTCGTGCAAATAAATATGACGTAGTTATAGACTTTTTTTGCAATCCCACCAGTGCATATATCTGTTTTTTATCTGGTATCAAACATAGAGTTGGCTTTCATAGACGTGTGCGCAGACACCTATATACAAACACTGTCGATACTCGATTATTCCCTAAACATCAGTATGCAGGGCTACATAAACTTGCGCTTGTTGCGAATATCGGCGTAACGCCAGCTGGCTTTGAGCCAGAATTCTTTATCGACGATACGGCGCAGCTGGAGGCGGATGAGCTTCTGCGCAGTCTCGGTGTGAGGGAGGGGGATCTCCTTATAACTATGGGCGTTGTAGTGCGTCACGCCTTCCGACAGTGGCCACTTGAGCGGTTTGCAAAGGTTGCAGATTATCTTATCGAACGGTATAACGCTAAGATCCTATTCATCTATGGC
>JAITWF010000129.1 GCA_031285415.1 Deferribacteraceae bacterium | reverse complement strand
GAGCTATTCCTGCCGCCAAGACAGCCTGGTAGCTCTATTATGCCTGGTAAAGTTAACCCTGTTATGGCAGAGGTTGTGAATCAGGTTGCCTTCCAAGTGGCTGGTAACGACCTGACTATCTCTATGGCGTGCGAAGCTGGGCAGTTTGAGCTAAACGTTATGGAGCCTGTGATCGTGTTTAACCTGATCCAGTCGATCTCTATAATGACGAACGTATTCCGTGTATTCCGTCTATATCTACTCGATGGCTTGAAGGCTAATGAGCAGAAGATGAAGGCGTACGTTGATGGCTCTGTGGGTATTATTACTGCGCTGAACCCTCATATCGGATACAAAAACGCTGCGAAGCTAGCTAAAGAGGCTATCGAAACTGGTAAACCTGTGCGTGAGATTATCCTTAGAGATAACGTTCTGACGGCAGAGGAGCTAGATATAATACTAAACCCTATCAATATGACCTCTCCTGGTATCTCTGGAGCGGAGCTATTGAAGAAGAAGTAGGCAGTTGGCTACCAATAAAGTCTACTTTATAGGGGCAGGGCCTGGCGATCCAGAGCTGATTACATTGAAGGGGCATCGGATACTCTCCGTTTGCCCCACCGTTATTATCGCCTCCAGCCTTGTGCCTATGGAGTTTCTGAAATATTCACCTAAAGATGTAAAAGTTTACGACTCTGCGGCGATGAATCTCGAGCAGATTATTGCTGCAATGAAAGAGGGTGTCAAGGTGGGCGATGTTGCACGCCTGCACACTGGCGATCCGTCGATCTACGGTGCTATACAGGAGCAGATGGCGGAGCTTGATAAACTATCAATAGCGTATGAGGTTATCCCAGGGGTGACCTCTCTATTTGCCGCCGCTGCTGCTCTAAAATGCGAGCTGACGGTGCCAGAGCTTTCGCAGACTGTTATTATATCACGGTATGGTGGGCGAACCCCTGTGCCAGAGGATTTTGATAAAGTTGCTGCTGTCGGCGGTACGCTTGCACTATACCTATCGGCTGGATTTTTGAGTGAGATAGCTCTGCGGCTTATTTCGCAGGGGCGCAGTGCCGACACCGCAGTGGCTGTGGTATATCGGGCAGGATGGAAAGATCAGCAGATTATCAAGGGAACGCTTACCGATATTGCAGAGAAAGCCGCAACTATCACTCAACACGCTCTTGTGATAGTTGGCGACGCCGTATCTGGCGCACTGCCTGCACTATCAAAGCTATACGACGCAAAGTTTTCGCACGGTTGCAGAGAGGGGGATAGATAATGCACTCTGAACTTAGGTGGAGGCAGAGGTTTCAAAATTATGAGACATCGCTCGTTGAGCTACGAGGCGCACTTGAAAAAACCGAGTATACAAAGTTAGAGCGAGCAGGTTTAATTCAGCTCTTTGAGATAAGCTTTGAGCTTGCATGGAAAACAGTCAAAGATCTACTCTCCTATGAGGGGTATACGATAAACTCTCCGAAAGAGACGCTACGACAGGCATTTGCTAGCGGTATAATCATCGAGGGAGAGCTTTGGCTTAATGCACTTGATACTCGAAACCTCTTTTCGCACACCTATAACAATCAGCTAGCGGAGGAGGCTGTGGCTCTGATCAAGGATATGTATACGCCACTGCTATTTGCCCTTGAAGCTACGCTTAAAAGCCGCCTACAATGAGTACAGGGTTATCAACGAACGAGTTGGCGCAGATATACACGATATTAGAGGCTGTTTCTGCGGTTGATAAAGCCGTTCTATTCGGCTCTCGTGCGATGGGCGTTGCACGCACCAATAGCGATATAGATATCATGCTATATGGGGATACGCTTCAATTACAAGATATTATGCAGATCAATAGGTTGCTTGATGATACGACTCTACCATATCACTTTGATCTGATTCGATATGATGATGTGGACAATCAGGCTCTACTAGAGCATGTACAGCAGTTTGGGTTGGTTATCTTTCAGAGAGGGGATAAATTATGAATAGAATCTTTATATTAGCGATATCAAAGCACGGTGCTGAGCTTGCCAGAGCTATAGCGCACGAAACTGGTGCGGAGTGTCATATATTTCACACACACGCCGTTGAGGGGGAGACCACCTTTGACGACCTGCGTGAGCGTGTCAAGGAGCTGTTCCCTGTAGCGCAGGGCTTGATCTTTATAATGGCGCAGGGGATCGTTAGCCGCATGATCGCACCGTACCTTACGTCAAAGCACACCGATCCAGCTGTAGTTGCGTGTGATGACGCTGGCAGATTCGCTATAAGTGCCGCTGGTGGGCATGAGGGGGGGGCAAACCTCCTTGCATGTATCGTAGCAAGCATTACAGGGGCTACTCCTGTGATCACAACGGCAACAGAGGCGAATAAACAGTACGTTGTAGGTGTTGGCGCACGTAAGGGCGAAACGGCGGAGAATATAAAGAAAGCTATCAATGAGGCGTGCTACGAGGCAGGGATCTCTACAAGCGACGTTCGCCTGATCGCCTCTGCATGGCTAAAGCAGGATGAAGAGGGGCTTGTGTCTGCCGTTGCCTCTATGGGGATCTATATTCGATTTGTGCCTAAATTTCTCTTTGATAGCTACAACTTTCAGGGGGAGGAGACCGCTGCTGCAAAATATTTCGATATCCCAGCCGTTGCAGAGCCGTCGGCACTGATCTGTGCACAGAATCCAGAATTAATACTACCAGCAAAAGCTTATAATGGTGTGATGATTGCAATAACTAAAGATACGTTATGCTCTATATCGTAGGTATCGGCTTCCCATCGTTAATCTCTAGCTTAGCACGAGTTGCCATTGAGAGTGCAGAGCTTGTGGTGGGGTATACTCCATACATAGAGGAGATCGCCCCAATTCTACGCTCGAATCAGAAGACATTTGCCAACGGTATGCGTGGTGAGGTGGAGAGGGTGACGTACGCCGTCGATGAGGCGGCTCGTGGGGCGCAGGTGTGCATTGTGTGCAGCGGCGATCCATCGCTGTACGGTATGGCGGCGCTTGCCTATCAGCTGGCAGCTGGCAGGGGGGTGGAGATATCGGTTATCCCCTCTGTAACTGCGGCTATGGCGGCATCCGCAAAGCTTGGCGCACCTATAACCGACGATCTTGTGATACTATCGCTGTCCGACCTACTAACGCCTAAAGAGCTGATCGATAGACGCATAGAGGCAGTAAATATAGGCGATTTTGTGTGTGCAATCTATAATCCTCGCAGTAAGAGCAGGACGGAGGCACTTCCCTCCGCCTTGAAAAAGTTTAGAGAGGCTAGGGGTAATCTCCTTGTGGGGGCTGTTACAAACGCCTTTCGTGAGGGGGAATCGGTGACTATCGCCACTATCGATACCTTTGATGTATCTATAGTCGACATGTTCACACTTGTGCTGGTTGGTAGCAGTCGCACGCAGCTGATCGATGGCAAGATGGTGACTCCTCGTGGGTACAGGGTATCATGATCCTTGTATTAGGCGGCACATCAGATAGTATCGACTATATAAACGCTCTGAACGCTGATTTTATCGTATCTGTAGCGACTGATTACGGATACAATCACTTTAAAAGCCTTTATGGCGACAGGGTGCGCCAGATCCGATTCACTGAAAAAACGCTAAGAGAGTTCATCGTAGAGAATTGTATCACTGCTGTGGTGGATTGCACACACCCCTTTGCGCACGAGATCACACAGATCGCCGTAACGGTCTGTCAAAGTTTAAATATTCCATACCACGACAATATCAGAAAGAGTGAGCCACTCTATTACGATAAACTTATCTACGTCGATAGCTTTGAAGAGGCGGTGGTGGTGCTATCAAGATTCAAAGGTAAACTCTTCTTCACTATCGGTTCTAAAAATCTGCATATATTTAGAGAATTTTTAGATAATGCTGTCGTGCGAGTGCTAGACGATCTAGCTTCGGTGCAGATCTGTAGAGAGCTTGGGGTGAGCGATAGCGATATAATCGCCGCTAGGGGCGGATTTTCAGTAGATGATAACTTAAGGGTTATAGATGAGCATAAGATAGCGTGTATTATTAGCAAAGATAGTGGCGAGAGGGGTGGAGTACCGCAAAAGCTCGAGGCTGCGATCAAAAGTGATATATATATGATTATAATTAGGGCTAAATGCAAGCTGTAAGTATATTCCCCTTGTGTCTTTAAACGTTTCGTATTATAAGCTCTATACGGCAAATAATTTGGTAGTATAGAAATATGAGCGAAAATTGGCAATCTGCTCTTCCAAGCAGTACGAAATTGTTAGTTATTGTCGATGGTAGTCGTTACGATTCACGTGTTGAAAGTATCGATTACGATCGACTTGTGATTGCAATGCCGGTCAGTGCTGGCAGGCCTTTATCTGCGTCTAGAGGTGCTATTCTGCACATATCGGCGGTTGTTGGTAGCGAGGTTGTCTCCTTTGACTCTAGAATCATGCAGATCACAAAAACCCCATTTTATCAATTAGTTATGACTACACCTGATACATTGCAACATGAAAAGATGCGTGAATTCACTCGTGTGCCTGTACATCTGCGTGTGAGGGTCTTTTTAGGCACTTTGGAGGGGGTGAGTAAAAGTGGAAAACCAGTGCCGTTCTGCGAAGGGATCATTAACGATCTCTCTGGTGGAGGGTGCAGGCTGATGTGCGATACCGCTATCGTTAAGGGTGGGGTGATCGTGCTTGATCTGATAAATGATTCGCTCGATGGTGTGCAAAAGTTTGAGTGCAAGGTCGTCCGTGCGGCGTTTCAATCGAATGGGAAGTGGGTTATCA
>JAITWF010000111.1 GCA_031285415.1 Deferribacteraceae bacterium | reverse complement strand
CAAACAGCTCCCTATCGAGCCTATACCGAGTAGCAAAGAGATCGATAACATCATCGACACTATGGAGATACATGGGGCGGTGGTGGTGCCACCTGATAGCGACTCCGAAGGGGCTATCGAGCTATTTAGCTATATCCACACACGTGTAATGCGGATGATCTACGTGCCGAAAGCTAGTGCAATGGATCTGACAAACGCCGAAACTGGGCAGCTACTTCGCAGCCAGCTAGGGTATATGTCCGTCAATAATGCGCTCGCTTCGCCGCTGAATAAACTACTAAAACGTATATTCGACCTCCTACTCTTCATATTAATCACGCCGATAGTGCTGCCGATCATACTAATCTTAATGCTCGTTGTGAAGCTCACCTCGCCAGGTGCGGCGATCTTCTCGCATGAGCGAATCGGCAGAGATGGCAAAACGTTCAAGGTTTATAAACTGCGTTCGATGTATAAAGATTCCAAAGAGCGACTTGCAGAGATGTTGGCAAACGATCCAGCTGTAAAGGCGGAGTGGGAGGCGTTCTATAAGCTGAAAGACGACCCTCGCATTACGCCACTGGGGAAATTTTTGAGGAAGAGTTCATTAGATGAGCTACCTCAATTTTTTAATGTATTCCTCGGGAATATGAGCTTTGTAGGCCCTCGTCCAGTTCTGAAAGATGAGCTAGACCGATACTATAAAGAGAAAACGGTATACTATAATATGGCAACCCCTGGTATTACAGGGCTTTGGCAGGTATCGGGCAGAAACGATACCACATACGACGATCGAATCAGCATGGACTGCTGGTACGTCTTCAACTGGTCGTTATGGCTCGATATCGTGATACTATTCTCTACGCCGCTAGTCGTAATATTTAGGCGTGGTGCATATTGAAAACTTACTTTATATATACGTTTGGCTGTGCGATGAACGAGTACGACTCCGAACGTATCGCAGCAATGTTAGAGTCTAAGGGATTTTTACCTGCTATATCGGATAGTGCGGCGGATATCGTCATACTAAATACCTGCTCGGTGAGGGAGAGGCCGCAACATAAGGTCGAGAGCTTTATCGGGCAGCTTCGCAAATCCACCAAACGGTTCGGCAAACCGCAGAAGGTCGGCATAATGGGCTGTGTAGCGCAGCAGATGGGGCAAGCATTTCTCAAACGCTTCTCTAACGTGGATTTTGTACTAGGTACTGATAGATTATCAAGACTACCAGAGGTTTTAGAGCTAATCTCCGCTGGAGAGCGCATAGCAGATATCGATACGCTAAAGTCAGAGTTCTCAATCTCGCCATTTAAGCATAAGCGTGGTATCTCCTCATCGGTTACAGTGATGAAGGGGTGCGACAACTTTTGCAGCTACTGTATCGTGCCGTACGTAAGGGGCAGAGAGACAAGTCGCTCACCTATTGAGATACTCGATGAGATAAAGAACCTTACCGATATGGGCGTACGAGATATAACGCTATTGGGGCAGAATGTAAACTCATATAGCTCACTCCCCTTTGCAGAGCTTCTCTCTAGGGCGGCGCAGGTAGAGGGGGTGTTGCGGCTGAGGTTTATGACGTCGCACCCAAAAGATCTCTCGATGGATATAGTACACGCAATGGCAGAGCATAAAAATATCTGCCGATATATCCATCTACCGCTACAATCAGGCTCGAATAGGATATTAGAGCTGATGAATAGAAGGTACACGTGGGAGGGCTATTACGATAAGATCTTGCAGGCGAAGGCGATCATACCAGAGCTGATCTTCTCCTCCGATTTTATAGTAGGCTTCCCTGGCGAGAGTGAGGCAGATTTTGAGGATACATTGTCGGCAGTGCGAACGATGAGGTATGAATCGATCTACGCCTTTAACTATTCGGTGCGACCTGGCACTGCGGCAGAGAAGTTAGCTGACGATCTACCTTTAGTCGATAAGACCGCCCGATTGAACAGGTTGCAAACGCTACAGGAGGAGCTTTCCCTTGAGCGATATAATGCAATGCTCGGCAAGTCGGTCAGCGTGCTGGTAGAGGGTGTATCAAAGAGGGATGATGGAGCATATACAGGCAGGACAGTTCACTCACGGATAATGAACTTCACCTCTGAAACGCCTGTTGAGGTTGGTACAGAAATTGACGTAGAGATTACAGAAGTTAAAAGAAATACATTATATGGGGTATATAGATGAGCAAAAAAACGGTTATTATGGGTGTAGGCAACTTACTACTATGCGACGAAGGGATCGGCGTACATGCGTCGCAGGAGATAGCAAAGTGGGATCTTCCAGAGCATGTATCGGTATTTGACGCAGGCACATTGGGGCTTTTAAGTGCGCCACTCTTTGTAAATGCAGATACACTAATATTTATCGACTCTGTAGAGGCACAGGGCGAGCCTGGCACCGTGTTTAGATTCAGCAAAGAGGATATTATGCTCGACCGCTTCCCGATGAAGCTCTCTCCACACCAGATCGGTGTACAGGATACCCTTCTGATCAGCGAGCTACGTGGCGAATGCCCATCGACGATCATATTCTATGGGATAATTCCAAGTAGCTATGAGGCGAATCTAGAGCTAACGCCACCGTGCCAGAAGGCACTCGCAGAGGTGTTAGAGGAGATTAAGAAGATAATCTTTGAATAGCTGGAAGGGGCAACCAAGGTTTCCCCTTTCCATCTTCCCCTTCCTTTGGGGATTTACTACAGCGAAGTAAATTCGCTTTCGTAAAACTAGTATATTGCTGTTATGTAGGGGCGAGGTCAGCTCGCCCTCTCTCGCTTTTTAAGGAATATATACATCACCACGCCTACGCAGAACACTATCAATGATATAAATTGCGACGACGACAACACGCCGACGTTCCCACGCAAGTCGCCTCTAAAGAACTCTATCCCAAATCTGCCGACGCTATATAGTATCATATACAACGCCGCCACCTTGCCAGCGGTGCGCTCCTTTTTAGCGTATATTATCAGTATAAACGCTATCAGAAAGTCGCCTGCGCTGGAGAAGAGTTGCGTAGGGATTAGTTTTATATTGTTTGGTGCAATTTCAGAGTTGTGAAAGGCTATGCCGAATATGGAATTAGTCGGCAGTCCGTAGCAGCAGCCAGCGAGGAAACAGCCTAAACGCCCAAACCCCTGTATCAGCGCAACCGCTGGCATGATAATATCGAAATATGTTAGAAAATGCACCTTTGCTACCTTGCAGTAGATCATGCACGCTAAGATTCCGCAGATAATTCCACCATACACCACAAAGCCGCTGCCCGATAGCATTTTCATCGGATCACTAAATGGGTCATCCATCTCTATCACTATAAAGAAGAGCTTCGCACCGAGAAAGCCGCAGATAATAGCGGTAAAGAAGATTCCATCTATAATTTTAGTGTCGAGACCACGTGCCTTTGCACGCATATTCGAAAGTGCTAGCCCAACGAGCAAGCCGATCCCTATCATCAAACCGTAGCCGTATATAGTAAATGAACCGATAGTTAGGATATTATTGTACATCTCTAAAACGCCCTTTTAACGATCTTTTCAACAATTCCAGCAAGGTATTCGTCGTCTTTAATCTGCTCTTTTATTGAATCTACCGCATATTTAACGGTTGAGTGATCTCTACCACCAAAGTGAGAGCCGATCTCCTTTAGCGAGAGGTTTAGCCGCTCCTTCATCAGATACATCGCCACCTGTCTAGGGCGAACGACGCTCTGCGTGCGCTTCTTGGAGGTCAGGTCGGATAGCTTCACATTATATAGCTCTGCCACGGCAGAGATAAGCTGCTGTGGGCTAACGATTAATTTGCTTCTCTTGAGCTGTCCAGAGTCGGATAGAGCCTTTTCCGCTAGCTCTGGCGTTATCTTAACCTTATTAAATGAGGCGTAGATATTCACACGGTTTAGTGCACCCTCAAGCTCTCGAATATTAGTAGCGGCGACATTTTCCGCCAGATAGAACGCCATCTCGTCGTCGAGTGGGATCTTAAACTCCTCCGCCTTCTGCATAAGTATTGCGGCACGCTCTTCCGAGGAGGGGGGCTGGATCTCGGTCTGGAATCCGCTGGCGAATCGACTGCGCATGCGCTCTTCCATATTGATCTCTTGCGGCGATTTATCGCTTGTGATAACCATCTGCTTCTGGCGCAGATGGAGGTCGTTAAAGATATTAAAGAACGTTTCAAGCGTCTTCTCTCGCCCCTTTAAGAACTGAATATCGTCGAGCATGAATAGATCAACTCGAAACCGCTCACGAAGCTTCTCTACACGCTCCTGCATATTGTCGTAATCCCCTTTGCGGAAGGTGTTCAAGACCTCTTTGGTGAACGTCTCTGAATCCATACAAAGGATCGTCATCTTCGGGAATTTCTCCCTTACCCTATTAGCAATAGCGTACATAAGATGGGTCTTTCCTAGCCCTGTGGAGCCGTATATATATAGGGGGTTGTATACACTAAAGTTGCCATCGGCTACAGCTAGAGCGGCGGAGTGTGCAAAGCCGTTGCTATCGCCATTTACAAAGTTATCGAATGTATACTTCGCCTCGAACGATTTAAGCGGTTCGCTTACGGCTGGAGTCTCTTCGCTTTTGATCGGTTTTGTAGCCGCTGGAGCGATATTCTCGGCGACCACTCGCACGTTTGTATCAATACCAAACTCCGTGGCTAAGATCATCTTAATCTTCGCCAGATAGCTCTTCTCTATCCAATCTTTAAAAAATTTGTTTTTAACAAAGATCGTGACGACGTCACCCCTATCTGCTGATATCTTAGCAGGGCGTAGCCACGTGTTGACAAGGGTTTTGTCCTCGGTTTTGCTGATGGATTCTAATATTCCATCCCATAAGTTCTGATCATACATAATTTTGAGAATATCTTTTTTCCAACAAAAGATCAAATGCAAAATAGCTATTGACAAAATCCCTTTCAATACGTATTTTATCGATTAGCACTCTTTAATCATGAGTGCTAACAGAGGCAGATATGAATAATTTGGGCGATAGAGAACATCTTGTGCTACAAACTATCATCACTGAATATATTCAGAGCAGTGAACCTGTCGGCTCTCGCAACGTCTCCAAGATTAGCCCCCTAAATGTAAGCCCTGCAACGATCCGAAATATTATGGGCGATCTCGAGGAGATGGGATATATCGCACAGCCACACACATCAGCTGGCAGGATCCCAACCGATTTAGGCTATCGATACTATATAGATCACCTTGTAGCAGCCGATTTTATCGACCCAAGCAGGGAGGTGAAGGAGTCACTACACTTTACCTCTAATAATCTACCTGTACTTATGCAGGAGTTCTCTCGCAGATTAGGCTCGATCACAGGTGCCGTTGGCTTCGTTGCCACGACTAAACTTGATACCGATACCGTCAAGCTCGTCGAGCTTACTAGGATTAATAAGAACACCACTATTGCGGTGCTAGTCACCAAGAGTGGCTTTACCCAGAACGTTCTACTGCCGATGGATTCATCTATCAGCGATAACGAACTGGTGCATATTAGCAACTATCTGAACGAAAAACTTGCTACGATCTCTATGAGTGAGCTAGGCAAACAGGTGCGTTCAGAGATGGAGGAGCTACGAGGGGTAGTTGAGTACCTCGTGGAGGCGGAGAGGGAGCTACTATCGCATGAGCTATATATGGAGGGCACCTCTAATATCCTCAACTTTCCAGAGTTTCATGACGCACACACATTAAAGAGACTCCTGCGCACCTTTGAGGAGAAGCAGATCCTATTCGACGTACTAGAAAAGTGCACACACAGCAAAGGGGTGCAGATCTTCGTTGGTTCGGAGATCGGGATCGAGCAGATCGAAGAGTTAGGGCTTGTGACGAGTAGCTACGAGCTATCGGCAGGGGTGGTCGGCATGATCGGCGTGATAGGCCCTAAACGGATGGCATATCAGAAGATGATCCCCGTTGTGAACTACTCTGCACAGGCGATCAACCGCATATTAAATCAGATCTATGGAGGACAGGTAGACGATGAGTGAAGATAGAGACCATATCGAGGAGCTTTTAGATGAAGAGGAAACCGTCGAATTAGATGAGACTGAACTTCTTCGCAAGCAGATAAAGGAGCTAAACGACAAGATATTACGTCAGGCAGCCGACGCAGAGAACTATCGCAAACGTCTTATCAAAGAGACCGACGATAAGATTAAGTACGCTAATCAATCTCTGATAGCAAAGTTTCTGCCTGTACTTGATAACTTCGACCTGGCGTTGCAGCATAGAGATAGCTCCACTGTAGAGGTTGCTATGGAGGGGGTTGCCCTCAATCAGCGAGTATTGATAGATCTCCTTGAAAAGGCTGGAATGTCTAAGATCGAGACAGCTATAGGCGATCCATTTGATCCAGCAAGCCACGAGGCGATCATGATGACGAATAACCCTGATCTGCCAGACAATAGCGTCGCTATGGTAGTGCAAAATGGGTATATAATGAGCGGACGAGTAATCAGACCTGCAAAAGTACAGGTTAATAAGATAAATTAATAAAGAGGAGCATATAAAAATGGGAAAAGTAATTGGTATTGACCTTGGTACGACTAACTCGGTTGTAGCTGTTATGGAGGGGAAGAATCCTAAGGTAATCTTCAACGCCGAGGGTGCCTCGACAACGCCATCTGTAGTTGCGTTCACCGATAGCGATCGTCTTGTGGGGCGTCTTGCTAAAAACCAGGCGGTGACAAACCCAAACAACACAATTTTCAGCATAAAGCGTCTTATCGGGCGCAAATCAGATGCACCAGAGGTGGTATCGGCTAAAAAGGTACTACCATACTCAATCGTACCATCCGAGAATAACGACGCATGGGTAGAGGTGAAGAGCAAGAAGTACGCTCCGCAAGAGATCTCTGCTATGATTCTACAGAAACTGAAGCAGACAGCGGAGGATTACCTCGGCGAGACCGTGACAGACGCCGTAATCACCGTGCCTGCATACTTTAACGACGCACAGCGTCAGGCAACCAAAGACGCAGGGCGTATTGCAGGGCTGAACGTTATGCGTATCATCAACGAACCTACGGCTGCCGCTCTTGCATACGGTCTTGATCGCAAAAAGGATGAGAAGATCGCCGTATACGATCTTGGTGGCGGTACGTTCGATATATCTATAATGGAGCTTGGCGACGGCGTATTTGAGGTTAAATCTACAAACGGCAACACCTTCCTAGGTGGTGACGACTTTGATATGCGTGTGGTAAACTGGCTGATCGATGAGTTTAGAAAGGAGACAGGGCTTGATCTTGCAAAGGACGCTATGGCTCTGCAACGTCTAAAAGAGGCGGCAGAGAAAGCGAAGCTCGAGCTTTCATCATCTATGGAGACGGAGATAAACCTGCCGTATATCACAGCTGATCAAAGTGGCGCAAAGCACCTTGTACGCAAGTTTAGCAGATCAAAGCTCGAGTCGCTCGTAATGGATCTAGTAGAAGCATCTCTGGAGCCATGCCGCAAAGCCCTCGCAGACGCTGGGCTTGATAAATCTAAGATCGATGAAGTGATCCTTGTGGGCGGTATGACACGTATGCCGCTAGTTCAGCAGAAGGTGAAGGAGTTCTTCGGTAAAGAGCCTCATAAAGGGATTAACCCTGACGAAGTCGTTGCAATCGGTGCGGCGGTGCAGGGTGGCGTACTGGCTGGCGACTTGAAAGATGTGGTGCTTCTCGATGTAAACCCACTCTCGCTAGGTATCGAGACGCAGGGGAATATCATGACGAAGATGATCCCTAGAAACACCACAATCCCTGCTAGCAAGAGCCAGATCTATACAACTGCCGCAGATAACCAAACGGCGGTAACGATCGTGGTGCTACAGGGCGAGCGTGAGATGTCTCACGATAATAAAGAGATCGGTAGATTCGAGCTTGTAGGTATTCCAGCAGCTCCTAGAGGTATGCCACAGATCGAGGTTACATTTGATATCGACGCAAACGGTCTCCTTAGCGTAAAGGCTGTGGATAAGGCGACTAATAAAGAGCAGTCTATCCGTATCACGCCATCGAGCGGTCTATCAGACGCAGAGATCGACAAGATGGTGAAGGACGCAGAGCTGCACGCCGAAGAGGATAAGGTGAAGAAGGAGCTTGTAGAGATGAAGAACCAAGCCGATCACCTGATCTACTCGACAGAGAAGACGCTATCAGAGGCTGGCGAGAAGGTATCTCCTGCCGATAGAGCGGCTATCGAGAGCGAGCTGAATGCTCTGAAACAGACGAAGGAGTCTGGCAGTGTTGAGGCTATCAAAACTGGCATAGAGAATCTCTCTAAAGTAGCGCAGAAGATGGCAGAGGCTATGTATGCGCAAGGGCAGGCTGGCGAAGCACAGGCACCGCAAGATGACGCACCGAAGGGTGATGATGTGGTAGACGCTGACTTCGAAGAGGTCGATAAGAAATAATCGTTTCTGATCCGATTGTAGGGGAGGGGTTCGCCCTCCCTTTTGATTCCAAAGGGGTATAACAACGTGGCAATAGATTACTATGCAGTGCTCGGCGTAGAGCGCACAGCTGCCGAGGCTGATATAAAGAAGGCGTACAGAGCCCTTGCGCTCAAGTATCATCCAGATCGCAATCAGGGCGATAAAGAGGCGGAGGCGAAGTTTAAAGAGGCAACCGTTGCCTATCAGGTATTATCCGATCCGCAGAAGAGAGCACATTACGACCGATTCGGCTCCTACGAGGAGAACGCTTCTGGTGGCGGTGCAGGCGGCTTCGACTTCTCTGGTAGCTTCTTCGACGATCTCTTTGGCGACGCATTCGGCAGTATGTTTGGCGGCGGCGGTGGCGGTCGTCAGGAGATGAATCGCCCTCGCAAAGGCACCAATATCAGCGCAAGCAGGAAGATCTCCTTTGAAGAGTCGATCTTCGGCACAGAGCTAGAGTTAACGGTGAATAAACAGACGCTATGCGGCACCTGTTCTGGTAGCGGCGCAGCTCCATCTGGTACAGAGGATTGTGCTACATGTCGAGGGTCTGGCAAATTCACCCAACGGCAGGGCTTCTTCACGATACAGACCTCCTGCCCAACGTGCGGCGGATTAGGGAAGATCATAAAGGAGAAGTGCAACGAGTGCTCTGGTGCTGGCTATCAGAAAGAGGAGAAGCTCCTCAACGTGAAGGTGCCTGCTGGTATCGAGGACTCGATGGCGATCCGTGTCGGTGGCGCAGGGAACGATGGGATGAATGGCGGCCCTGCTGGCGATCTCATAGTGAATATCTCCGTTAAACCGCATAAACTATACACTCGTGAGGGGAACGACCTCATAGTAGACCTTCCATTAACCTTTATAGACGCTATCATGGGGAAAGATTTTGAAATTCCATCGCTAACAGAGGGCGAAAAGATCGCATTTTCTGTAAAGGCTGGCACGCAGTTTGGCGATAATATCGTCATGAGGGGAAAGGGTGCGCCAGATGTGCATGGCAGGGGCAAAGGGAACCTTATAATAGACCTAAATATAATGCTCCCAACGAATCTGAACGACGCACAGAGGGAGGCGATTAAAAAAGTTGCTGAACTTTCTGACGATAAGATGTATGATAAGAATAAGAGCCTTTGGCAGAAGATGAAGGAGTTATTCTCATAACGAAGAGATCTATAATATCGGTGCGTGCAATATTGGCATTTGCCAGCACGCTTCTATTCTGTTTAGCTATCATTGCGCTTCTGATCAGTAATCGGATCGACGTCCAGCGGCTGACGATGGAGCAGGTAGTTGCAGAGAAGAGTGCGCTCGTTACAGAGACGATAACGAAACTTTTATACAAGACTCAGGTTATCTCGGCACTCGTTATCCGCCACAATGGAGATGTGCAAAACTTCAACACAATCGCCTCTATCGTGGTAGACGACCCCTCTATCCTTAATGTATTGATAGCACCAAACGGCATAGTGTCCGAGATATACCCGATGACAGATAACAACGAGCAGGTGATCGGATACGATATGTTTGGCGAAGGGGATGGCAATATAGAGGCAAGACTTGCTAGAGATATCGGCAAACTCGTATTTGGAGGCCCATTTAACGTCATGCAGGGTGGGCAGGCGTTGGTTGGCAGATACTCGATCTGGATAGACGCCGCCGATGGCAGCAAAAAGTTTTGGGGGCTAACCTCTGTAACACTTCGATATCCGCAAGTCTTGAAAGCCGCTGGTCTAGATACCCTTAATAATGATGGATTTGACTATGAGATCTGGCGAATAAACCCCGATACAGGCGAGCGTCAGACGATTACGCAGATGAGAAACAACAATGCCGATCGATGGTTTATCGAGAAGCATATGACTATATTTAACGCTACCTGGCACTTTCGCGTATATCCGACTGAACTATGGTATGAAGAGCCTCAATATTGGATACTCGCCATTATGGCTCTTGCGTTCAGCCTCCTTGTGGGGGTGATAGTGCAGAATAATAGCGAACTTAAATCGATGAAGCTACGCCTCGAGAATATGGTTATCACCGACTCAATGACAGGGCTTCTAAATCGTATCGGACTAAAACGGATGATGGATGAGCTTATTGAGGCGAAGACGCACTTTGTGCTGTACTATATCGATATAAATCAGTTCAAGATGATAAACGACACCTATGGGCATAGCGTTGGCGACTACGTACTGACAGAGTTTAGTGCCGACATAAAGAAATATCTATCGAAAGAGGATATCTTTGCACGTGTTGGCGGCGATGAATTTGTGCTTGTACTGCCGAATGCAGATGATGATTATCTAGAGAGACTTTGGACTAACGTCGAGAAGATCTTCCAAGAGCCGATCTTTACAACGAACGACGGCACGCCATTCAGACTGACATTCAGCAAAGGGATTGCTCGATATCCAGAGGATGGCAGCATTGAGGAGATTATGTCGTTCGCCGATAAGAATATGTATATACACAAACAGGGGCGTTGACCGCCATAACACTCCCCCCTTGAGGGGGAGTCGAAATACAACGTATTTCGGTGGGGGGTCTATTCCTGCAACCCCTCCCCGAAGCTAAAGCTTCAACCCTCCCTCAAGGGGAGGGTGTTAAGTGATTTACCTAACTCATCCCCTTCATCATCTGCCGAAGCGTTTCATTCCCAGCCAGCACGCCCTTTATAGAGGCGATCTTATTTTTATACAGGTAGTCATTTTTTTCCGCATAGATATCGAGCATAGCCTGAAATTTATCTGGAGTATCGGCAGGAAGTTTTTTCATATCCTCTCTATAGAGAATTTTGTACCGCTTTTTAATCGCTAGCTCCTGCTCCAGACGCTCTGCGCCTGCTACGATCTCCTCGTATTTCAATCTACGATCGCCATTTTTAGCGATAAAATCCATTATATGCTGTAGCTGAATCTTGCCGTTCGCCTCATTTTCGATGAATTTACCACCCTTAAACGCCTCATTGCAATACTGTTTTAGCTGCTCAAGGAGGATAATATTTTCTGGGAGGGTAGGTTTATCTAGCTCTGGAATGCCGTCGATCACAACGGTATTGCCAGCCGTTAGTAGCTTCTGTCTGCCGAGCTTTTCGTTAATTAGCTCGCCAACGATCGCATACTTCGCATGTTCTCCCTGCGGTGTAGGCTGTGTGGTGCTATCTCGTAGCGTTTTCCAATGGTTCTGCATACTGGTACCCCCGTGGCGGAATTTTTTTCCTTCCACAAGCTTATTATAGCAATATTTATGCCGTTATCAATGCCATGTATCTTATCATCGTAGCTCCCGAAAGAACTGTTGCATTATCTCACGAATCTCCGCCTCTCTGACACCACCCATGTACTTCACCCGATGGTTCAGCTTCGGCATATCGAAGAGATTGGCATGAGTGACAACGCCGCCAAACTTCGGCTCTGCTACACCAAAGACGACCTCGCTGATACGAGCCTGAATGATCGCCCCTGCGCACATAAAGCAAGGCTCTGCCGTGACATACAAAGTCGCCCCTGCAAGCCGCCAATCACCTATCACCTTGCATGCAGTATTGATAGCTAATATCTCGGCGTGCGCCGTGGCAGAGTGCAACGTCTCCTTCTGATTATATCCTGTAGAGATCAAATCGCCATTAAGGTAGATAGCGGCACCAACTGGCACCTCCATCTGCTGATACGCCACCAAGCATGCGTCGATTGCTGGCTGCATTAGAAGATCATGATTCATTTGAAATGCCGATCCGTGTAAGCCCTGCAAAGAGCACAGCGGCGGTCTCCGCCTTTAAAATAGAGCGAAGCGGTGTAGAGAGCGAAAAGCCCCTTCCCTTGAGAAGCTCGATCTCCGCTGGCGAGAATCCCCCCTCCGCACCGATAACGATCTGCACAGATTTAGATCTTATAATCGGCTGTGAGATCTCCCCTCGCTCGTAGAATACGATATTATCACCCTCGATAGGCGCTATCTCGTTAAATCTGATCACCTCACCTATTATCGGCAGGCGGTCTCGCTCCGACTGGAGAGCCGCCTTTTTGGCGATCTCCATATATCGATGTTTCGAGTTATCCTTTAGCTCCGATAGGCTATACTGGCTTACTACAGGGATAATCTTCGTCACCCCAAGCTCAGTATACTTCTCGATCACCGTATCCATATATTCACGCTTCAATATACACTGTAGCACAGTAAATGAGTAGTTCGTAGGGGGAAGGGTCTCTCGAGATATTATCTGCACATCGCAGCTACGTTTTTTGACCTCTGCCACCTCCCCAAAGAGTAGCTCTGTGGGGGTGAGGATCTGAAACTGATCGCCAACGCTGTACCTAAGCACATTCTTTAGATAGTGATACTCCTGATCTTCAAGAGTCACACTATCAGTTGCGGCGATATCGAGATAGATCCGCTTCATATTACCCTTTTTAGGCGAATTCCCGACCACTCTTCGATATGCAGAACGGCGTCTGGCTCGTACCCATGAGTTTTTAGTACAGAGAAGAATTCACACCCCTCCCTCTGCAAGATCCCTGAATAGATTATATACTCTGGGTGCAGGGTGATGATCTGCGGATGAATCTTTGCTAAAACCGACGATATTATATTGGCAACAACGATCCCTGGGCGGAATTCGGTGCTAGTACTCTCTACACCGCCAGCCCATAGATGAACGTTGCTGCACCTATTGATCGACACATTCTCGCTGGCGTTTTTAATAGCTACAGCGTCTATATCGCAGGCGAAGACCCTCTTTGCACCCGATAGTGAGGCGAGGATTGCAAGAATCCCTGAACCTGTACCTATATCAAGCACATCATGCCCCTTTGCGATAGGTTCCAGAAGGCGTGCAGCGATCTGTGTAGTGGCGTGTCCGCCAGTGCCAAAGGCGAGGGCAGGGTTAATCTCGATAACCTTTCTGCCATCGTCAAACTTCTTCGGTTCAAAGCAGTAGTATACATTATCTGTAAGCCAACCATCTTGCAGATAGTTGCGCCAGCGAGTATCCCACCCTGTATCCTCGACACGCTCCTTGATAAACTCTACATTATGAAGCCGCAGAAGCTTCGATATATCTTTATACGAGTAGAGAAGCCAGCTTCGACGACGCTTAAAGCTCTCCTCCACTACCTCGATCGGCAGATTCTTTATCTCTCGCTTTAAAGCGGTCGGCATACTCGTTAACTTAAACTCATACATCTTTCTAATTCACCTTATCCAAGTATTGTTTCGCTACCCAACCCTCTTGATTCATAAACTCGATCTTGAGCCATTCGGCAGTCTCCTCTATCACCGTCACCCTCTGCCCCCTGCTAAGTCCGCCGATACGGTCGGAGTCGCTCTCTGGCTTTGCTCGAATGTTGATAGCGGTTGTCACCTCTGCCAAATCACCAGGGGAGAAGATACCAAAGCTGATCTCTAGATACTGCTTCGCCACCCAACCCTCGCCGCCGCTATAATCGATCTTCACCCACTCGTCGATCTCCTCTTGCACAGTGGCTTTCTGCCCCCTGCCAAGCCCGCCGATACGCTCTGAATCGCCTAATGGAAGCGCACGAATATTGATAGGGGTAGTCGCCGCTACAATATCGCCGCTATTAAACATCGGTTCATATGTCGGTACTGTCACAGGTTCTGGGAGCGGTTCCACAGGTTCAGGATCTGGAACTATCGGCATTATCGGAGTTGGATCTACTATTGGATCTGGCTCCGGTGCAGGTTCTGGCATAGGCACTGGCTCTGGATCTGGTTCAGGAATTACTGGCGGAGGAGTCACAGGGACCACAGGCGTCACTTTAGGAGCGATAGCCACCTGTGTAGGAGTCGTCCTTGAGTTTACAAATGTATAGATTCCAAACGCAGCCACAGCAATAAGGGCAACGCCTACGAGCGCAATAACGCCCCTACCGCTGCTACTACTGCGCTTTGTCATAATTGCATTTATACTGCGTGCTGCACTATCGACATGTTTCGCCTTTATGCTATGAGATCCGTCCATAAATGCCGCAATAAGAGTTCTCTCCATAAGGGTGTTCATGCGGCGAAGGTTGCCATTTGTGAGCGTCCATACTAGATTGAGCGCACCGCCAGAGATATTGATATTTTTGCGTCCAGCTTTGTTTACACGGTATACGATATACTCCGAACTCTCCTCTTTTGTTAAGTCCGTCAGGGAGGCGGTTGCAGAGATCTGTGCTTTAAGGTGGGCTAATCCCTCCTGATTTAGACGTGTAGCAAGGTCGAGCTGACCAGAGAGAATTATCTTTAAATTGCTCTTTTTGCCATTATCATAGAATAATCGAAGCTCCTCAAGCGTCTCCACAGGAAGCCCCTGCGCCTCATCGATCACAAGGACAACGCGCTTCTCCTCCCCCTCCATCTCGGTTAGGAATGAGTCAAACTCTGCGGCAAGCTGCGCCTTATTCATCTTCTTTTTAGTAAATATTCCAAAGTTCTCTAACACCGACTGGAACAGCTCTTCGGGGCTTAGATTAGGGAAAACTATATATGCAAATAGTGTTGAAGAGGGCAAATTTCTGATAAATCTGTGTATCGTAGCACTTTTGCCTGTGCCAGCCCCCCCTGTGAGGAGCATAAAGACACCGTCCGACTCGATAAAGGTATTCAACGCCTGTAGTGCATCTCGATACTGCTTCGATGTGAAGTAGAAATCTGCGCCAGGCATTCTATCGAACGGCTCTTCCACGAACTCAAAAAAATCCATAAAGTTCTTATTCATTTACCTCTCCCACCACGATCCTGCCGCCACTTGTGTTGCCTCGATATACAGGGTCGTAGATCGCCTGTGCATACGCTGGCGGCACAGTGAACTCGCCTCTGCTCACCACCTTTGCCCTATACACAAACTCACTCACACTCCCTGATAGCGGCGCATAAAGGATAATACGATCCTCTCTTACGTCGACGTTATCTACCGAGCTATCACGCCGCAACTCATCTATCGAATTAACCTGTAGCTCAAACGCTCCAGGTAGAAGATCTATTATCGCCGCACTCGCTATATTAGGCATGCTGCCATTCGTGCGCACACGTACTCGCACCGTCACGTCATCGCCCTGCGAAAAGGCACTTTTAACGTTTCCATCTCTATCGAGGTACGCCCTCTCGATCTCTATCCCCTCTGCTACCTTATCGGGCATATTGAGATCGTATCCAGACTCCGAAGCTACAAGGTAGAAGCCCATTGCGCCTTCATTTGGTGCCGTTGCTGTGGCGGACTGTATCGCACCAGTATACGTAGCCACAGGATACGGATCCATAGTTATATTAGATTCAACGCCATCTAGCAAGATCTTAATGCCATCATCAGTAGTGAGATCTGCAAGAGACGCAAGCGAAATCATGCTATACGCCGACAGGAGCGAATTATAATGCCCTTTAGCGATACTGTCCATAAGGTTTTGAACGATCTCTATATCAACTTTACTCACCATATCTGAAAAGTGTTGCGAGAGCAGATATAGATAAACGGTGTTGCGTAGCGAGCTGGAATCAAAATCGGAGTAAAAGGTAAACGCTTTCACCTCTGGCTTGTAGCCTCGAATTAACTCACTAGCCCGTGTATCCATCTGCAACATCTTATATATCGACGCCATATATACAGACACGAGGTGAGACCTCCATGCATTATCGTTCGATTTTGCAAAGTAGTCATCGAGATCAGTGATAAACGCCGTAGTCACCACGCCGTTGCGAGTCAGCACATATGCGGCGTACGCCTTTAATGTAGCGTCGTCGATATTACTAACCTTGCCAGCGATAAAGCTTTGCAGATAGCGAAGTCCTCGATCCATTATATCGGCTGGCACGTAGTAACCTTTCGATTTAGCGTCCGTTAGATAGTGCAGCGTGTATACTGTAGCGTAACTATTCACCACCGACCTGCCCCCCTGCCACATCAGGAAGCCGCCATTCGATATCTGGCGAGCTCGCAACGAGTTCAAAAGCTCAGCATGCTGCGCCTGCACCTCTTTCTGCTCCTTTAGGTAGATCGATGGGAAGAGCCTACTAACGATCTGCTCGGTACAGTTAAATGGATACTCATCAAGGTACTCTGAGAGACCACGTGCTATCAGTAGCGGATTGTGCGACGCAGTAACGCTCCTACCAGCAAACTCTCGGTACATCTCCCTCGAGAACTCCTTGATCTCTACATCTTTTCTATCGCTCATCCCTACAGTCAACTTACTTTGATAGAGTGTAGCAGGATGAATGCTTGCAGTTGCGTCGATCTTTATCGGATTGCCGCTATATTTATCAGAGGTTGCGACAACCGAGATTGTGCCAGAGCCTAGCCGCTGATTCGCCTGTACGACGAAATCAACACGCCCCTCGCTCCCCTCTTTCAGCGTGATCGTTTTATTCCTCTCGCCGACTATCGTAAAGTAGTCGTCGCTCTCGATAGCAACAGTTACACTTGCCTCGCCGCTACCCTCTATATTATTCGCAACCGACACACTCACACCCACCTGATCGCCAGGGATCAGGCTTATCGGCATATTCGGCTGTACTATTATCGGAGCCTTTATCAGCACGCTTGCCTCATTAGAGCCTGCTGCCGTAGCGTTTACAGCCACAGCCATCACCCTCAATGCACCATTGAAGTATGGCGGTACGTCGAAGGTAGTAGAGGCTTTTTCACCAGCTTTAGCGTCTAGAATACCAGACCAGAAGACGATCGGTGCCTCCACCTTGCGTTTGAACGGATTGACGTTCATCTTCATCATCGCATCTGCATACGCTGCGTCTGGGGCTATCATGCCGCCGCCGATCCCTGCCGCCTCCCTGATCGCCTGTGCGTCACTTAGTAGAAGGTTCAACGTCTGATACGTCGCCACCTGCAACGCTCGCTTGCGCATAAATGCGGCGATCGGGTCTGGCGTTCTGTATCCAGCCACCTGCAAGATCCCCTCATCCACAGCGTAGACGATAATCTTGCCAGCTCGAGAGGCCGTATACCCTATATTTAACGGCTCTCCAGGGCGAGCCTCCTTTGGTACGTCGATAGCGATCGCCGTTTCATGCGCCGCTCTATCCACATTAAATGGCGCAACTCCATAGCTATACGGCGTTACGAACACCTCTTTGGAATCGGGGCTACGCACAAATGACACATTCAGATAGCCGTTCCCCTCTAGCCCCTCTGGCACCGTTATCGTCTGCCGTGTAGAGGTGGTATCGGTGCGGAACCATTTATAGCTGTACACCCTCTCTCGCTCGATCGTGATAAGCCCTGCCCCTGCGTATGGGGTGACAATATTAACCTCTATCTCCTCACCTGCGGCGTACTCTCTCTTGTCGAGTTTCACATCCAGCACCGCCTCCTTCTCAAGCGATAGCGTCAGGTTTGAGTCGCCAGCCACGAAGTAGCCAAGTCGAGCAAGGAGATTGCCGTTGTCGTCGGTGAGTGAGAGCTGAAAGTTGCCAGCGGTATCGGTGGGGAGGGTAAAGGTGGAGCCATCTGCTGATATAGAGAACTTGCCAGCCGCTACAACCTCCTCCTTCGGTACAGATTGAAATCCGTATGCACCGTTCGACTGGCGCACAAGGATCGGTATAAACTTGCTCTCGGTTATCGTATATTTTAGATCGTCTAACGAGATCCGCTCAAGATTTGGGTTTATGGCGATAAACTCCGCCGTAGTTACCTCATCACGCTTGATATATCCTAGATCGCTATCTTTAAAGCCCACCAGATAGCGCATAGGTGAAAGTTGTTTTGTAATCACAGTCGACACGCTATCGCCAGAGCCATCTTCAAAGCCCTCTGCACTTGCGATAAGGGTGTATAGTCCGCCAGCGTAGGTAGATAGATCTAGCTTTATGGTTGCGCTACCGCTATCGTCGGTACTGCCATCTGGCAGATAGACAGGCTGAATATTGCGAACGGCTCGTTTATCAATATAAGGGTCTGTAAAGATATAATCGTCGTACTCATCGAATGAGAAGAGCGTCGGCGTGAGCTGATAGTGCCACTTCACCGTACGATTCTGCGCAGGATTGCCGTATAGGTTAGTTAACACCACATTTAAGGTGAGATTATCCATCGGAAGCCAGCCCTTAGAGGTTGCGCCATCTATATAGGCATTTATCTTCATCGTATCGGGCTTAAACTCCTCCACACGAAACGATGTAGCCCCTAGCTGATTATACTCCCAACGCTCCTGCGAGTCGTTTATCACGCTGACGTTCATATTATAGATCCCTGTCGGGGATGAGTATGCCGTCTGATACTCCATCTCGTATAGCCCTGAATCGTCGAGGGTGACTCGGTGTTTCAACACCTCCTGTCCATTTGGGTCTCGCACAACCATCTCCATAGGGATCCCTGCAAGCGACCGCCAATCGCCCTGCTTTGCTATCACGCCGATATGCACGAGATCGCCAGGGCGATATAGCCCTCTATCTGTGAATAGATAGCTCTTGAGTGACATATAATTTTGTGCATAGCCGCTGCCATAGGTGTAATCGCCGCCGACATCGAATCGGTTGTACTCCACCAGTGCGCCATATTTGGCAAAGGGGAGGAACGAGAAATCGCCACTATTATTCACTGTAACGGCGATCGGCGAATCCTCCGCCTTAGTATTAGTATACGGTTTCGGGAGCTTCACCGCCCCTAATGAATTTGTATATACAGTATTCACGGTACGCCCATTTCTGGCAAGGTACGAGACTGCCGCCCCCGAGATAGGTCGTCCTGTGCGCACGGAAAGTAGGAAGATCTCTCTTGAGTCGTCCTGATTGGTTTTCATCAGAATGCCTGTGTCTGTCACCCTAATAAGACGACGCTCGGAGTGCTGATAGTAGCCACCCTTCGTCATATAGTAGATCTTCACCACAAATACGCCGACACTCCCCTCCATATATGGCGAGAGGTCGAAGGTGAAGTAGTTTACCTTAGATGGATCTGCATTTGCGAGCGTGTTCTCCTTTGAATATGTGGTACTTATATCATTTTCACTAAAGTTATAGTTTATAAACTCTGCCCTATCTATATCGCCGCCAGTCTGAGATATCAGGTGGTTTAGGCGATCGGGGATAATCTTCGACACCTCGATCTTCGCCTTAGCAACGTTTCGGCTCATAAAATTTAGCGACTGATCGCCACTGATCGAGAGTATTCCACCACTTTGGGTGAACTTTAGCTCTATAGGAAACTCTGGAACGTTAACTACTCTAAAAAAATCTTCGGCAAGCTCATATCCGTTCTGCGATCTCAACCCTTTGCGGATATATACGCCTAGCTGAATATTCTCAGTCGGTGCCACGAAGATCTTCCCCCCCTGCACATTTACACTTGCGGAGTTGTCAGAAAATTCAAAGTTTAGCGTAGTAAGATTATCGAGTATATCCCTTGTGATCGGCTCATTGCGATTCAGCCAGTTGTAGTTTCGTTCACCGTTGAACGCTCGGGGTAGCTTAAAGATAACTACCCCCTCTTTCAACTTAGAGGCGGCAACTGGTAGCGTCAGATCGAATACAACAAACTGCTCTGGCACCTCATCTTTATTGCGAATTATCGAGGAGGTAACGCCATTCACCTTAAAGAAATCAGATGCCGCTGGTACGTCGATACTATTCGATATCGCCTCCAGAAGCTTTGCGCCACCAGAGGTTGCTGATGGTAACGTCGCCTTAAGGGCAGACGGTTTATCACCTATCGGGATCGCTGCGGTTTTTATATATGCAAGTCTATTATATTTATCAAAGGTAACGTCGTAATCTAGCGTAGCGCCTGCCTGCGTAATAGAAAAACCCTTTTTGAAGCTCTCCTGGTCAACAGGGAAGGTGAGATATACCGTCAGCGCTGCATATGGACTTCCAACTGCGCCATCCTCGCCTACTGGCGATTTGTATAGCTTAAACTCTCGAAACTCCGCCGCTAGCGGTGCCGTCTTGAACTTATGTGTATATGATTTGAGCTGATATTCAGGGTTAAATAACGTTTTGTCGAAGGTGACCTTGTATTCGGTGTCTGCGCTCCAATCGTTATCGGGATAGAAATCGATAGAGTTCTCACCTACCCAGATCCAGCTACCTGATAGCGCTGGAGTGATAGCGACAAGCTCCTCAGGGATTGCAGATTCAGCGTCTAGCGACTGCGCACTGCCCCCCTCCTCCTGATAGTCGAAGATGAAGCGAACTGGGGCTGGAGGCGACTGCTTGGTGGTATAGGCGAGGTTGCCCATATCGTCTGTGGTGGCAAGCTCCTCTACCCATGCAATCGATGGCACCTCTATAGAGGTGTTGTTCTTAATATTATTGGTGCTTTGCGTGAGTTTTGCAGTGTCGTCTTGTTTGCAAGCTATTGCGAGTGTTGTCAGAATAGCAAGAAAGATAGTTAGTAGTCGCTGTAGTTTTGTTCTTTTCACTGCATACTCCTAATTAGGCACACTTTTACCTATTTAACAGATAGCACAGTTTTGGGAATGATTCCACAAAAAAAATGATTCTCCAACACCCTCCCCTTGAGGGAGGGTCGAATGTAGGGGCGGGGTCAGCCCGCACCAATTCGGGGAGGGGTTTTAAAGGCAACCCCCCACCAGAGCTAAAGCTCTGACTCCCCCTCAAGGGGGGAGTTTTTGTGGATTTGATGGATAACCTATGCACAAAAAAAAACTGCCAACGTCATATTTGGCAGTTTAATCAGGTCGCAATGGTGTAGCTATAACTACTTAACTTTCTCTTTAAACACCTTGCCAGCAGAAAACTTAGGGCTTTTGCGAGCAGCGATGCTGATCTCTTTGCCCGTTTGAGGGTTTCTACCTTTACGAGCTTTACGTTTGATAGAAGAGAATGTGCCGAAGCCGACTAGTGTCACCTTGTCACCCTTCTTAACGGTGTCCATAATAGTAGTTGTCACGGCGTCAATAATTGCCAACGCGTCTTTCTTAGAAATTTTTGCCTTTTTAGCTACGCTGTCCATCAATCCTTGTTTGTTCATGGCTTAGCCTCCTGTAACCTACAGGTTTATTACCTCAACCATGCGTAGTTGTCAATGATTTTCAGGCATATTATAAAAACAATTTTCTAAATGTTTATTGCATAAGCCTTTTTACTCGAATTTATTTGATGAATTTATCTGTGCTACAGTGAATATATGGTCTCCGATCTCCTCTAGACAATTCAATATATCTACAAAGTTTACCCCTGTTTCCACCGAACAATTCCCCTTATTTAAGCGTTTAATATGGTTTTTGCGGAACTGTTTATGCATTTTATCCACATCATCCTCGATCAAAAGCTCTAGCTCTGGCTGTTTTCTATTCATTGAGAATGCCGTAAATACACGCTCTGCAAATACTACAACAGTATCAAACATCTCATGCAACTCTTTTTTTGCACTGTTTGATAGCTCGTGGTCTTTATCCTGCATTTTAATAGTGATCCGCATAACCTTCTGCGCCAGATCGCCGATCTCCTCGAGATCGTGAATCCCCTGACGGATCCGTTTCAGCGTCTCCATCCCCTTTTCGCTCATCGAGCGCTTCTCGAGGATATCCATAAACATGAATAGCTCCCTCTGAAATCCGTCGAGCGTCTCCTCATATTCGGCGACCCTTCCCATCTTGCGATCCCCCTTCAGGATAGCAGTTTCAGTGGTCTTAAGGATCTCGATCGCTACAGAGGACATCCGAGCGACCTCCTGCCGAACCTGCGCCACCGCAATATCTGGAGTATTGGCGATCGCAGGCGATAGGTGCGTATACTTATATCCCTGCTCCTCGTCGGTTTTTATCACCATCTGGCAGACCTTCGCAAGGAACGGCAAGAGCGGAATAAAGATCAGAGCATTTATAATATTAAATAGTGTGTGAGCGTTCGCCACATGGCGTGCAACGTTCGGGTATGTGCCATCTGCCGCCACCATCAACGGATCGCCTGGCGTAACGGCATCTACTATCGATAGGAACGGCGTAAAGAGAACAAGCATATAGATAACGCCGAAGACGTTAAAGAGAAAATGCCCAAACGCCGCCTGTTTTGCAGCACGGTTGCCACCGATTGCGGCAAGGTTTGCGGTGATCGTTGTGCCGATATTATCACCCAACACTAGCCCCACCGCCCCCTGATAGTCCACAAGCCCATTCGCCGCAAGGGCGATCGTGATACCGATCGTGGCGGAGCTACTCTGCACCACAAGGGTGGTAATAGTGCCTACAAGCACCGCAAGGGCTGGATATTTTGAGAAGTTTACAAAGATATCTGCAAACTCTTGACTATTATTAAGCGGGATAAATGCATTCGACATTGTAGACATGCCGAAAAATAGAAGTCCGAAGCCGAGTATAATCTCGGCGATATAGTTAACCTTGCTGTTTTTAACGAATAGAAGAAGCAGTGCGCCGATCCCGATAGCAGGGAGAGCCAACGCCGATACTTTGAATGCGATAATCTGTGCGGTGATCGTTGTGCCGATATTTGCGCCAAGGACTACGCTTAACGCCTGCGTAAGGTTCATTAATCCAGCGTTTACAAATCCGACTACCATAACTGTGGTTGCGCTGGAGCTTTGTATCAGTACCGTTACTAATACGCCCACGCCTGCGCCGATAAAGCGGTTAGAGGTAAGCTTTTCGAGCAGTGCCTTGAGCTTATCACCAGCCGTCTTCTGCAATCCCCCCGACATTAACTTCATGCCGTATAGAAACAGACCAAGACCACCTATAAGCCCTGTAATTATAGTAAACCAGACCTTTGCATCCATCCTAATACACCCCAGTTATCTGGCATGATATATGTATGTAAAATAAATGTCAATAATAACCGAAATCTTCCGTGTATAGGCTCTTTGCGCCGATGTTGTTCACATAGACCTCGCTACAGTGAAGCTGTACCACCCCGATCGCAGTTGCGCTACCGTAGATATAGTCACCAACGATCGGAAAGCCCATTGCGGCGCACACCGCTCGCACCTGATGGCGTGCCGCACTCTCTAGCTGCACCTCTATCAGACTACGCCCATTCGTCACCGCTATCAGACGAAAGACCATCTTCGAACCATCATAAGACTCGATAGCCTTCACCCTTCTTCGATGATGTGCGTCGATCTGCCAAAGGCTGCCACCTTCACGATTAAACTCCCCCTCGACCCACGCCAGATACGTTTTACTCTGCGCATTTATCTCAATATCGTTGTGCAGTGCGGCGATAACGCCCCCTACGCCGTAATCAAGCCGTGATAGTAGTCTAAAATCAGCAGGAATAAGATCGTCTAAACAGAGCGGATCTTCGGGGGTGTGCCTCTCTGTGTGCATTAGTGGCGGCTTCTGTAGAAATATCACCGTATCGGTTGCCGTTATAAGATACTCCTCTATATTGTACGACAGAGAGGGCTTCCCTATAATTAGTTCGTACTGGGCAGCTTCATCCGCCTCTATATCAGCTTTTATGGCGATACCGCCAGCGGTAACTTTGCCATCGAATATAAGCTTCTTTATGAACCTGCGTGAGTAACCGTGCTTTGCCGCTAGAAATGTAGATAATCGCATGAGGAGATTATAATCATTTTATAGGGAAAAGTAAAATTATTTAAAAAACTATTGACATCTCCCTAATATTTAGATATAAGTTCGCTCTGGTGTTTATAGGGGCGTCGCCAAGCTGGCAAGGCATCGGGTTTTGGTCTCGACATTCGGGGGTTCGAATCCTCCCGCCCCTACCATCTCTCTTTTATAGCGTGGCAAACAAACTATGCGCAATATTCCAAAGATAAACAATCTCATAATCAAGATAGGCTCGAATATCCTTGCAGACTCCGACAAGGGGATAAATGAGTCACGAGTACAGGCGATTGCGGATGTGATCGCTCGTTTAAAAAACGATATCCCAAACATCACGATCGTATCTTCGGGGGCTATCGCCGCAGGGTTCAAGCTTTTAGGCTTCAAGAACCGACCGAAGGAGATCGTCGACAAGCAGGCGTGCGCCTCCGTTGGGCAGACCCAGCTGATGTGGTACTACGAGCAGGCGTTTGTAAAGCATAATATCCACGCCGCACAGATCCTTATAACCAAGTCTGACTTTTCAAACCGTCGCCGATATCTCAACGCCAGAGCAACTCTCGCTCGTCTACTAGACCTCGGCGCAATCCCTATTATAAACGAGAACGATACCGTTGCCGCAAATGAGCTAAAATATGTTGAAAGCTTCGGCGACAACGACAACTTAGGCGCATTAGTGGCAGGTCTTATCGAAGCGGATATGCTGATGATCCTATCAGACGTTGACGGACTCTACACCGCAGACCCTACGAAAGACCCATCCGCAAAGCTACTATACGACGTAGCAGAGCTTAATAATGACATATTAAAGCTAGCAGGGCAGACAAACTCTGGCGTAGGCACAGGCGGCATGCGCTCCAAGCTTGTCGCTGCTGAAAAGGCACTTGCCGCAGGGGCATACGTTGCGATACTGAACGGCAAGGATCCTGAAAATATCGCAAAGCTCCTAAAGGGCGAGATGGTCGGTACACTCTTCTCCGCTCCAACACCATCTGCCGACAGAAAGAAGTTATGGCTATCGTACGCCACAATTCCGCAGGGGAGTATCGCTATCGATGATGGTGCAAAAAAGGCTCTATTAGAGAAGCACAGCTCACTTTTATCCTCGGGGGTGGTATCGGTATCGGGCAAATTCCATGCAGGGGACGCCGTGACGGTAGTAGACGTTGATGGTGCAGAGCTTGCAATGGGCAGAGTGCGATACTCTTCGGAGGAGCTTAATAAGATTAAGGGGAAAAAGTCCGCTGATATCGAGGCTATTCTGGGGGTAAAGGGATCATCTTGCGTGATACATTGCGACGAGATGGGCTTCTACTAATCCTCAACCGTTTTTATATCCCATTCATTGAAC
>JAITWF010000108.1 GCA_031285415.1 Deferribacteraceae bacterium | reverse complement strand
TGATCATCCTTGTGGATGATGAAGATCGTGAGAACGAGGGCGATCTTATGTGTGCAGCCGAGTTTGCCACTCCAGAGGCTATAAACTTTATGGTGAAGGAGGGGAGAGGCTTGGTCTGTCTACCTCTCACGGCAGAGCGTTGCGACAAACTAAACCTTCCGCTGATGACTCGTCAAGAGAAGAATCAGAGCCGCTTCGGCACAGCATTTACGCTATCGATAGAGGCTAGAGAGGGGATCACCACCGGTATATCGGCGGCTGATCGCTCTAAAACAGTGCTAACGGCGATTGATGAGAGTAAAGGTGCAGATGATATAGCAATACCAGGGCATATCTTCCCATTAAGGGCGAGAGCTGGTGGCGTGCTAGTGCGAGCTGGGCAGACTGAGGGCTCTGTAGACCTAGCAAAGCTTGCAGGGCTTAACCCTGCCGCCGTTATCTGCGAGATAATGAACGAAGATGGCACGATGTCCAGAATGCCACAGCTAGAGGTATTTGCTCGTAAACATAATATAAAGATATTGACTATAGCCGACCTGATAGAGTATAGAGCGGCACACGATTCAGTTGTGGAGCAGGTTGCAAACGCAAAGCTACCCACCGAATATGGCGATTTCACTATAGCAGGGTTCAAATCTAGTGCCGATGGGCAGGAGGCGATCGCACTCATTAAGGGTGATGTGGCGAGTAATGAGCCGATCCTTGTAAGGGTGCATTCATCTTGCGTTACAGGGGATGTGTTTGGCTCTATGCGCTGTGATTGCGGCGATCAGCTGCACGCTGCTATGAGGCTTATCGCCGAAGAGGAGCGTGGCGTTCTTCTATACATGTCTCAAGAGGGGCGTGGAATCGGCATTATGAATAAGATCAAGGCGTACAGCCTGCAAGATGAGGGGTGCGACACCGTTGACGCCAATAGGAAGCTCGGGTTTAAAGATGATCTGCGAGACTACGGCTTTGGCGCACAGGTTCTTGCTAAGTTGGGTGTATCGAAGATGCGCCTAATGACTAATAACCCTGTGAAGATAAAGGGGCTATCGGGCTATGGGCTAGAGGTTACCGATCGGGTACCGCTAATTATAGGGATAAATGATATAAATAAAGAATATATGTTGACCAAGCAGGAACGCATGGGTCATAAACTGGAGCTATAAACCGTTTATATTGCGTATCGCTGCGTTATTTTTTAAAACTAAATCCTCATGTACTTCTATGTACACTCCGGTTTAGTTTTAAAAAGCCGCCTTGCGCTACATTAATCTAAACAATTTATATAATAATGAGGTAATCATGAAATACAACGTAGTCGAAGGAAATTTTGATGGATCTGGCAAGAAGTTTGCCATAGTTGCCGCACGGTTTAACGATTTTATCACAAAAAATCTTATCTCTGGCGCAGTGGACTCTCTAGTGCGTCACGGCGTGAAGGAGGAGGAGATTACTGTGTATAAGGTGCCGGGGGCGTTTGAGATCCCATTCGCATGCAAAAAGGTAGCGGCTGAGGGTAAATTCAATGCTATCATTGCGTTAGGTGCTGTGATCCGTGGCTCTACGCCTCACTTCGACTTTGTGGCGAATGAGGTCGCAAAGGGTGTTGCACAGGTATCTCTACAGGCGAATGTGCCGATAGTTTTTGGTGTGCTAACGACCGATACGATCGAGCAGGCGATCGAAAGAGCTGGCACGAAAAGCGGCAATAAAGGCTCTGACGCAGCTGTTACGGCGATAGAGATGGCAAATCTATTTTCATGAAAAAAAGAACAATATCGCGTGAATACGCAGTGCAGATGGTCTATCAGGCGTGTATGACAGAGAATAGTGCCGCAGAGGTGGAATCAACCTTCTGGAAGAGCTTCGATAAACCTGCCGACGAGGTATATACCTTTGCTGGCGAGCTTTTTAGGAATGCTCTCAAGAATAGAGAGGAGCATGATCGCATAGTGACGCAGTTTCTGACAGAGAGCTGGACGTTCGAGCGGCTTGGCGAGATGGAGAAGTGCGTCCTTCGAGTGGCTATAGATGAGCTTCTTAATGGCGATACCCCTGCATACGCCATTATGAACGATTATGTAGCGATTACGAATAAATTTACCGATAAGAAAACCGCCTCCTTTGTGAACGGAATATTAGAGAAGATTCGCAATACATTTGGGAAGTGATATGATGAGACGCATAGGCAGAGTAAACCCCACCGAGATGAATCAGTATCCACTTGTGATCGACTACGATTTTGTCAACCTGCGCCCACGTGGCGGCAGTGCATGCATAGATCTCTTTTCGTCTGGGCGTCTATGCTCTGTGGTGGATAGTGTTGGAGCCTCTGGCGTTATATATGTGCAGAAGAACGATATTGTTCCAGATTCTGGCTTCTTCCTGATGGATTTTGCCCAGATGACAAAGAGGCACGATCTGCTGCTTGAAACACTTAAAGATATGAATATCACTGAGTTGTACCTTGAGGATTCAAAAAAATATCCGCTATCGGGGATCTTTGCAAAGGATTCAGCCTTTGATTTAACGCTAGTGAGCTTTGCAAAATGATCGATAGCTACACACCAGACCCACTAAACTGTGCTCCAGCCTGTAGGGTACACCTAAAGGTAGCCCCACCCGATATAATATACCTGAACGGTATTTTGGATTCGTATGAGGGGCTAGGGATCATGCGCACAGTGGATGAGAAGCATGGCAAAGCAGTAGTTTATACCACTATCGAGCTTGAGTCTACGGTGTTGAGCCTATTGAATGCCCTATCTGGCGAGGGCGTGCGTGTGAGCGTTGAAAATGTTGATTATGAGGATATTGTAGATGACAAAGCATAATACCGCACTTATTGGTGTGTTTACGGCACTTATCGCTGTTAGTGCATTTATACGGATTCCCACCCCTATAATGCCCCTCTCTATGCAGATCTTTATGATGATCTTGACTCCGATGTTGATAGGGGCAAGGTCTAGCTTCCTTGCAATCCTTCTATATATATTTTTAGGGCTTATCGGGCTTCCTGTATTTGTAAGCGGTGGGGGTCCTGCCTACGTATTGCAGCCAAGTTTCGGCTTTCTGATAGGGTATCTCGTCTCCTCTATCCCAAATGGGCTAATTGCAGCTAAGATCGGGAAACTTTGGGGATATTATGCAAGCGGAATGGTCGCCATTATTATAATCTATCTCTTTGGTATAACGGTATTTTGGCTGAATATGAACCATGTTCAGGGGAAGGAGATGTCGCTACCTGTATCCGTGGCGGTGGTAGCAAGCCCATTTATCGTATCGGATCTGATAAAGTTAGCGGCGGCAGGGCTGATAGCGGCAAAGTTGAGAAAGGTTACTTCCCAATATAGGTATTAATATTTGTAAATAGCGATGTGGTGTATTGGACGACGATCTGGAGCATCCATGGAAAGAACACAGCCATACTGATCATAATGGCGAGGATCTTTGGGATGAACGCCAGCGTCATCTCCTGGATCTGCGTTACCGCCTGGAATATACTCACCACAAGCCCCACCACAAGCCCAAAAAGGAGCATAGGTGCAGCCACAAGGAGGGCGATCTCAAGAGCATTTATCAGTAAACTTATTACAAGATCTGCATTCATATCTACCCTCTTCTTATACTATTAATCGCCGTAGCGTAATCTGCTGAACCGAATACGTAGCTCCCAGCCACGAGGATATCAGCACCTGCCTCCCATAGTAGCGGCGCAGTTTCGGCGTTGACTCCGCCGTCGATCTCGATCAGCGGTGAGTTTCCCATACTCTCTAGTAGTAGCTTCAATCGAGCAACTTTATCGACACCCTCTCTGATAAAGGTCTGCCCACCGAATCCAGGGTTAACTGTCATCACAAGCACGAGATCGAGCATAGAGGTAACCTCTTCGATCGTTGATAGCGATGTGGATGGATTTAGCGACACTCCAGCCTTCGCCCCCCTTTCCCTGATATCGCCGAGGAGTCTATGCAGGTGGACGGTCGCCTCTGCATGGACGGTTATAATATCGGCACCAGCGTCTGCAAAGTGCGGAATATATCGTTCTGGTTTTTCTATCATCAGGTGTACATCGAGGGGCAGTCGTGTGATCTTATGGATCTGTTTCACGATCATGGCGCCGAATGTGATATTTGGCACAAAGTGACCATCCATAATATCGAGGTGCAGCATATCCGCCCCAGCCTCTTCGATCGCCTCGATCTCCTCGGCAAGTCTCATAAAGTCAGCACTTAGTAGTGACGGTGATATCATATCTTACTCTCCATTGCCTTCTCTCCAGCGGCTAACGTAAATAGTATATCGCTCTTTCGCAGTATACCCACAAGTTTATTATGTTTGTCAAGCACAGGTAACGCCCCAGCCTCGTGAGCTTTGAATAGAAGCGTCGCCTCGGCTAGACTATTATCTGGCGTTATAAAGATGAGATCCTCTCTTGCACACTCTTCGCACATATCCCTTGCTACAAGGTTATTATCAAAGCCCTTCTTGACGAGAGCGTCGTTTACATCTTTTAGCGACATCATCCCGATAAGTTCGTCATTATTTGTTACTACAGGAAAGTAGTTGTGCCGATTCTTGCGGATCGCCTCTGTTACTTCGAAAAATGGGGTGTTTTCATAAAATTTCACAACCTTCGTCGTCATAACGTATCGCACTCTGATATGCTCGAGGATAGCAGATTCAGCGTTATATCGAAGGTCGACCCCCTCCTGCGAGAGTGGGTGGGTGAAGAATGAATCTTTCTCAGCAAGTGTAGCAAATACATTTGCAACGATAACGGCCGTCATCAGCGGTAGCACGATCTGATAGCTCTGCGTGATCTCGAAGATCATTAAGATCGATGTGATCGGGGCTCTCATAGTTGCCGCAAGCATAGCTCCCATACCGACCAGAGCGTAGCTTCCAGAGGTGGAGAAGTACTGAGGGAGAAGCAGGTGCGCCCCCCAGCCGAAGAAGCCCCCTAACGCCGCACCGACGAATAGCGATGGCACGAATAGTCCGCCAGAGCCACCAGAGCCTAATGTCAGTGAGGTTGCGACGATCTTTAACCCCACAAGTAGCAGTAGAAAGTATCCGACGATCCCACCATCTAATATCTGCGAGATCGTGCCGTATCCTCCACCCATGATATTTCGGCAGAAGATACCGATTAATCCCACTAAAAGCCCACCTAGTGCAGGTTTAAGCCATGTGGGTATCTTCATCTGTTTGAAGGTAGACTCTGTGAGGTAGTAGAACTTTATGAATAGTGCGCCTGCAAGCCCAGTGACAAGTCCTAAGACTGCATACGCAGGGATCTCGAAGAAGCTAGTAAAGGCGTAGTTTGGTGCGGCGAAGGTGATATGGCTGCCGAACCATGCTCGAGATACCACAGTTGCACTGACGCAGGAGACGATCACAGGTGCAAATACCTGTAGCTCAAGCCTACCAAGCAGTACCTCTGCGGTGAACATCGCACCAGCCATAGGCGTGTTGAAGGTTGCAGCAAGCCCTCCGCCAGCTCCAGAGGCAACGGCAAAGCGCATTCTATCGGGGGAGAATCGGAAGAGTTTACCGATACCAGAGCCGATTGCGGCACCGATCTGCACTATGGGTCCCTCTCTGCCAGCAGAGCCGCCTGTGCCTATTGTTATAGCCGATGTAAGGGTGGTAACGGCGGCGGTCAGCGGTGGCAGATTCGTCTTGAACGCCAACGCCTTCATAACCATCGAGACTCCACGCCCCTCTGGTGTTTTATAAAATTGATATATAAGCCCCACTAGAAGCCCACCGAGGGCAGGGATTAAAATAATTCGATAGATAGGCGCATTTTGAAGGGCAGGAAGCACAACCTCCAGCTCTGTACCGTAGCTTATACGCTGAATCCAAGCGATGACGGTACGAAAGATGATATTACCCACACCAGCAGCCACGCCGATCAGTACGGCGATCAAGACTAGGTGCGGATTCTGACTGTGAAGTCGGTTGGCGAAGGTATCGCTACCCTCCACGTTGTGCATATCGACGTATTCCCCCGAAAAGCATTAGATTAGATGCAATACAAGGCGGCTTTTTAAAACTAAACCGCAGTGTACTTGCTGGTACATGAGGATTTAGTTTTAAAAAATAACGAAGTAGTGCGCTAATATAATGCTTTTTATATTACAGCTTTAGAAAGATTGCGTGGCTTATCTATATCTCTACCCAGCCCCTTAGCACAGTAGTAGGCAAATAGCTGTGCCACGACTACCGTCAGAAATACCGCCATCTCCTCTACCTCGCAATCTGGCACAAAGAGGGCGTGATCGCATTCGGGGTGGTTATCTCTATCCTTCTCTGAAAATACAGCTACGACCCTGCCCCCTTTAGCCTTTGCCTCTTGCAATATGCTAAAGATACTCTCCTGCACCTTGATTCCAGGTGCTAGGAACATTGCAGGGAACGTTTTATCTAGTAGGGCGATAGGGCCGTGTCGAAGCTCGCCAGCAGGATACCCCTCCGCATGGATATATGAGGTCTCCTTCAGCTTTAACGCCCCCTCTAGTGCGATAGGTGCTGTCAAATTCCTGCCGAGATATACAAAGTTTTTGCTATCTTTATACTGATCTGCAACAGCTTTGACAGCCTCCTTCTGCTCAAGGATAGCGTTAATCCTCTCTGGTACTATCATGAGGTCTTTAAAGATCTCTGCGATCTGCTTGTTATCGGTCACCTTGCGCCGCTCGCCAAGCCATAACGCTATCAGTAGTATAGTGAGCGCTTGCGAGGTGAACGCCTTTGTAGAGGCGATACTGATCTCGGGGCCAGCGTGAGTATATATTGCATAGGTAGATTCTTTAGCTAGAGAGGCTCCGACGACGTTGCAGATCGCAAGCACCTGCGCCCCTTTATCTAAGGCAGAGCGCATAGCCACCTTAGTATCGGTGGTCTCCCCCGATTGGCTAATGCATATGCAGAGGGTATTTTTATTTAACTGTAGATCTCTGTAAGGGAATTCGGAGGCGATATCGACCTCAACGGGGATATGTGCGTATCTTTCGATAAACTGCTTACCCAATAGGCTTGCGTGCCAGCTGGTGCCGCACGCAAGGAAGATTATCCGCTCTAGATTTGCTACATCAAGCTCTTGCAGCTCTCCAAGAAAGATCCGCCCCTCATCTGGTATAATTTTACCTCTAAGGGTATCCATGATAGTGCGAGGCTGTTCGTGGATCTCTTTGATCATGAAATCGTCGAAGCCGTCCCTCTCTGCCATCTCTTCGTCCCAATCGATATGAATTGTAGAACGCTGGATAGATTTACCTGTATTATCGTATATTGTGATATTTTTTGGTGTGATAAGGGCGAGATCTCCATCATCTAGCGAGATAAAATCTCTAGTAATTTCAAGGGCGGCTGGTATATCGCTGGTGGCTATATATCCACCCTCTTCAACGCCGATAATGAGTGGAGAGCTGCGACGAGCCGCCACAAGCTTCTCTGGCTCTTTAGTGGAGATAGCAAGGACCGCATACGCCCCCTTTACCTTCGCTACAGCGTCGTATACAGCCTTTGAGAGATCCCCTTTGTACATGCTATGTATCAGGTGGGTAATCACCTCTGTATCGGTGTCGGATTGGAACTGGTAGCCAGCATTTAGTAGCTTATCCTTTAGCTCTTTATAGTTCTCTACAATTCCATCATGCACCAATACAATATGGTCTGATCGATTTGGGTGAGCGTTCACCTCTGTGTGTGCCTGCCAGCGGATATGCCCTATCCCCATAGTGGCTGCGATCTCCTTGCCGCTTAGTGCCTCTTTGAGATTATCGAGCTTCCCCACTGCACGGATTATCGTGACCCCTGCCCCCTGCGGCACCGCAATGCCAGCGGAGTCGTACCCCTTATACTCCAGATGGGATAGCCCATTTATTATGGTGTCTACTGCGTTACGCTCTCCAATATACCCAACTATTCCGCACATTATCTTTTCCCGCCTTTCTGTAAACGAATAGAGCCAGCTTTATCATCTAGATTCTTCTGTGGGGTGCGAGCTATCGCAAGGGCGTTGTTCGGTATATCTGCTGTCACCGTTGTGCCAGCTGCCACTATTGCGCCATCTCCCACAGTTATTGGGGCGACAAACTGCACATCCGACCCCACAAACACATTATCGCCTATAGTTGTATGATGTTTCTTAAATCCATCGTAGTTGCATGTGATCGTGCCGCAACCGACGTTTGTATTCACGCCGATCGTAGCGTCGCCGAGATATGTCAGGTGGTTCGCCTTGCTCCCCTTGCCGACTGTGGCGTTCTTTATCTCCACAAAGTTTCCGATCGAGTTCTCCCCTACAAGGGTTGAGTGTGGGCGAAGGTGCGCCATAGGCCCTACGTTGCACTTTGCGCCAACGTGACTCTCCTCTATAAGGGTATTCTCCTTTATTACGCACCCCTCATCTACCGCAGAATCAACGATTCGTACTCCTGAATAGAGCGTACAGCCTTTATTAATAGTCGTTTTACCTTGCAAATATACATTAGGGTAGATAGTGACATCTTGCGCAATCGTGACATCTGGAGAGAGATATACATCGTCAGGGTTTATGATAGATACGCCCTGCTCCATCCACTTTGTCGCCCTACTCTTCCATATAATGCGAGAGAGTTGTGCAAGCTGCACCCGATCGTTTACCCCTAAGAACTCCGCCTCTTTCTCTGCAAGCCAGCCGAAGCTGCCATCTTTTAAGATATCGGTGAGGTAGTACTCGTTCTGCGCATTGCTATTACCCACCTTTGCAAGACGCTCTAAGAGAAGCTCCGCCGCCATATAGTAGACGCCAGTATTAATCTCTGTAATCTTCTTCTCATGCTCGTTTGCGTCTTTCTCCTCGACTACCTGATAGACCGAGTGATCGATTCCACGCACAACACGCCCATACCCTTTAGGGTTTGTAGATTTTACAGTTATAAACGAGGCTTTTTCAAGTTTAGCTGCACTAATAAATTTGCTGACAGTGTCCGCCTGAATATTTGGCATATCGCCACAGAGGATAAGCACGTTGCCTTTATAGCCATCTAGCAGAGGCTTTGCGGCAAGCACTGCGTCGGCGGTGCCGCTCTGCTCCTTTTGCACGCAGAAGGTAAGGGCAGGGTCGTTGAAAAGCTTTGGTATTTCGCTATCAGCACTCACTACAACGGCGATCTTTTCGGGTGTTAGCCCCTTTGCGAGATCGATTGTGTATGAAAGCATTGGTTTATCTGCCACAGGGTGCGCAACTTTCGGTAGCTCTGACTTCATTCTTGTACCCTTGCCAGCGGCAAGGATTACGACGATTAGACTACTCATCAAGATTATCCTCTTTCGGTTTGATACGATCTTTATATATCTTAAATATAACGGCGGCAAGTGGAAGTGCAAAGATCATTCCAATAATTCCAAATACTGCACCGCCGATCAGAAGTACTATAATAGTAGCAACAGGGTTTAGCCCAAGCGAGCTACCCATTACACGTGGGGTGATTACGAAGCTCTCGAGTGCCTGCACGATAGAGTAGCCGATGACGACATAGATCGGGTGCCAAACGTCTTGAAACTGCACCGCAGCCATCACTACAGAGATCACTACCCCCACCGAAAAGCCTAGATATGGCACTATCGATAGTAGTCCAGTGGAGATACCGAGAAGGATCCATGTATCAAGCCCCACAAGCCATAGCGCAAGGGAGTATAGCACGCATAGGATCGCCACAACGGTGAACTGCCCACGAAAGTACGACGACATAACATTATTAAACATTACGATATATTTTCTCACGCCCTTATCCTTGTTGCCCATGTATGTATCCATAAAAGATATTACCTCCGGATAGTTTATCAGCAGAAAAAATGTAATCACTGGAAGAAGTATCAGATTGGCACCGACCGCCGTTGCATACTGTAGCGATCCAGCAACGCCGCCCATCCAGCGTAGCACAGAGGTGCCAGAGTCGCTCATCCACTGCGTCATATAGTGGTATAGGGAGATTGCAGAGAGATCTACATTCAGCCTCTCACCCACCAGCACAAGGCGGCTCATCACCCATGTGACGTACGAGGGGAGGTTTTGGGCGAAATCGTTTATATTATTGAATAGCTGTGGCAGCAGGAAGAGGGCGAGCAGAAGGATCAACCCCCCCGATAGAGCTACCATCACCATAACCGCAAGCACTCTGGGGATATGCCGCCCACAGAGCTTATTCACGGCAGGGTTTAGCATATATGCAAGTAGCGAGCCGAATATCGCCACCAGTAGCACCTGATACGACGTATATACAATATATACAATGAGAACGATCGCCGCTATCTGGAGCAGATTTTTTATATCAAATTTAATTGTCATTTATTATACACCAATATGCTTGCCCGAGGGAGATTCCACCATCATTAGATGGCACCCTAATAGGGATATAGCAGTTTAATCCAGCCTTTACAAGCAACTTCTCGACTCTCTCTAATAATTTCTTATTTTGAAAGACTCCGCCAGAGAGAGCAACATCCGTTATCCCTCTATCGCATGCGATCTTTTTTGCACACTCGACTAAACTCTCTGCAAATGTATTATGGAACTTTGCCGATATATCGGCTAGCGGCGTACCATCTATAATATCTTGCGTTAGCTCTTGTATGGCAGGGGCTAAGAGTATATTGCCATTTTGCAATTCAAAGCTATATCTGCCGCTGTTGTCATTTGCGATAGCCTCCAGAGCCATTGCGGCGTGCGCCTCATACTCATTTTTATTAATCCGTAACACCATCGCCCCAACGCTCTCAAAGAGGCGACCTGCCGAGCTTGTGGGGATAGTATTGATATTGCTCTTTATAAGCGCATTAGTTAGTTTGCACTCTTCGGCAGTGATCCCCATGCGCTCTTGAAGCTCTTCACTCCATACCCCTGCGTGGGTGAGCCACGACTGCGCCATTCGTGATGGATAGCGCACAGAGGCGTCGCCCCCCACCTGCGGCACGTACTCCAGATGATAATCTCTGCTAATTACGCCATTTTGCAGTGCAAATACCTCGCAACCCCAGATAGAACCGTCATCACCATAGCCTGTGCCATCGGCGATAAGCCCGATTACGTTATCTGTGAGCTTGTACTCTGCCATAACGGCGTATAGGTGGGCGTGATGGTGCTGAAGCTGTAGTAGAGGTAGCCCAAGCGACTTTGCAAACGATGTAGAGTGGTACCCCTCATGTTTGTCGCAGACGACTATCTGTGGCTCTGCATTGAGGATTCGTCGCATATTATTATATGTTTCGGTATAAAAGTCGACCGTAGCGGCATTGTCTAGATCGCCGATATATTGGCTCACAAAGGTGTACGCCCCCTTTGTGAAGGAGATCGAGCTTTTCAACTGCGCCCCTGCGGCAAAAATTATCTTATCGGTTCTTTTATCCGCTGTAGTTGGAAACGGTGCGAAACCACGACCACGGCGAAGTAGACGCACTCTGCCAGCAGATTTTGTGGCGACGCTATCATCAATCCTGTTCGTGATCGGTCGATTATGGTGCAGAAAGTGAGGGGTAAACTCTGAAAGAGCCTCCTCCGCCTCTGCAACGCTCGCTGCAATCGGCTCATCTCGTTTATTGCCGCTTGTGGCTACGATATAGTTCGTCTTTGCGGTATTTAAAAGGATCTTATGCAGGGGGGTGTAGGCAAGCATTACGCCAATATCATTTGATAGCGGATTTATAAGCTCTGATAGTGGGTGATTCTGCCAATCGATAATCACAATAGGAGCTTCGACAGAGGTGAGTGCCCCCTTTAGCTCCTCATCCATCTCGATAGTTATGTCGGACAGGCTTTGGCACATCACGGCGAGTGGCTTTGTATTGCGCCTCTTATACTCTCGAAGTTTGCGGATAGCCGTGCTATTAGTAGCGTCGCAGATAAGATGATAGCCGCCAAGCCCCTTCATGGCGATAATTTCGCCACTATCAATTAGGTTGGCGGTATATTCGATCGCCTCAACGCCCTTTAGGCCGCCGATCCACACCTGTGGGCCGCATACTGGGCAGGCGTTCGGCTGGGCATGATACCTGCGATCGGCTGGATTATCGTACTCACTCTGACACTCTGGACACATCTTGAACTGTTCCATAGTGGTACTGACTCTATCATATGGTAGTGAGTTGATAATACTATATCGAGGGCCGCACTGCGTGCAGTTTATAAAGGGATACTTATACCTGCGGTTAGCTGGATCTGCAAGCTCGATAGAGCATTCAGGGCAGGTTGCCAAGTCGGTAGGGATAAAAACAGGGGCGGCACGCTCTCGACTGACGGAGGGGAGAATTGTAAACTCCTCAAATGCGGTATACTCAACCTCAATCAGATCAAACTCCGCAATATGCGACTGCGGAGGGCGTTTATCCTTTAAGGAAGCAGCGAATATATTTAGTGTATCTTTCGTAGCCGATGAAAAGATCTCGACACCGCTGCCAGTGTTCTGCACGGTGCCCATTATTGATAGCTCTCGGGCGAGATTAGCCACAAATGGGCGGAATCCCACCCCCTGAACTACACCTGTTATATTGATCTTGTATGTTGCAAACGTCATATCTGATTATATAGTTAAAAAAAACACTTGCCAAGATAAATATAGATCTGCTATATAACGAAATCTTATGAAAAAAGTTACATACTCTTCAAACTTTTTTTTCGCAGCTTTCTTTTTTCCCTCCTAGAGGGAACACAATATTTTTCTGCACTACAATCAAATAGGATCTTTTCTAAGTTAAGCAACTAACAGTATTGTTGTATCTATCGAATATTTTGGAGGCATATCATGCTCGGATTTGCAGATTGGCAACTTGCCCTTGTATATATAAGTTCTATCGGAAGTGCGCTTTTATGCGTTATTTATGGAGTGCGTAATTGGAATAAAGGTGACGATCTATGATTTATCAGGCAGCAGCGTGTATAATATATTTAATAATTCTTTGCGTATTAGGATATTTAGGGTTCAGACGCACTAAAACACACACCGACTATATGATAGCAGGTCGGCAGACTCATTATATGGTGATGGCTTTATCATATGGGGCAACATTTATCTCTACCTCTGCAATCGTTGGATTCGGTGGGCTTGCGGCAAACCTTGGTATGGGAGTTCTTTGGCTCACATTCCTATGCGTATTTGTGGGCGTATTTATCGCATTCGTATTCTTTGGCAAGCAGACTCGCCGTATCGGGGCAGAGCTAGACGCACATACCTTTCCAGAGCTATTGGGGAAACGGTTCGGCTCGAAACGTATACAGATCTTTTCGGGGCTTCTAATCTTCCTATTCATGCCGATCTACGCAGCCTCTGTGATAAAGGGGGGCGCAAACTTTGTGGAGGCATACTTTGGTATCTCGTACGATGTATCGCTCACCGTATTTGTGCTAGTTGTAGCGATCTATGTATGGGTGGGCGGATTGAAGAGCGTTATGTATACCGACGCATTTCAGGCAGGGATACTATTTATCGCTATGACAG